>JAOUFX010000717.1 GCA_029857975.1 Deltaproteobacteria bacterium
AATCATAACATCAGCAAGCATGCTCGCAAAAAGGATGTAGATGCCATGATCAAGGAGAATGAACATTTCCATCTGCTGCTGTACGAGCCGTGTCAAAACCAGAGACTTGTAGAACTCATCCAAAATTTATGGTCCAGCTATCCGAAACGGATATTTTGGGAAATCAAGGGCCGAGCCGAACAGGTGGTAAATCAACATAAGGAAGTCCTGGCTGCCGTCCGGGCGAGGAACCCCGAAAAAGCCGAAAAATTAATCCAGGCGAATCTTGTCCTATCGCCAAAGGCCTTGGAGCGGATGGCTTCAGCCTTTGGGGGGTAAAATTTTTTACCCGGCTCTTCATCTTTGGTTTAGACCTAACAAAGGCGATTCACCACAGAGGACCCAGAGGAAAATTAAGATAAAACCAGGAAATAAACTTCTTTTCTCTGCTTTACTCTGTGCACTCGTTAAGTGAAAACAACACCGTATTCTATCTGACGAATTTATTACATGAGAACAAAGAGAAAATATTGAGCTTATTTTGTTTTTTAACTATGAAATTATTCTCTGGGATCTCTGGGGTGTAAAAAAAATCGCTCAATTTAGGTTAGAGTTAATGACCAGGAGAAGCCCACGCAAGGATTTACGCATATCTCCAGGAGGAGCCCATGAGTTCAAAAGAATTTGGCTTTCCCTTTTTGCCGATCCCGTCGCGACCACCCAAACCGAGGCGTTTATGGGTGACGGTCATGTCGGATCCGGGGTTGCCACCCGGCTTTCAACGGGATTTTCTTAGGATCGCCAGCGATATTGTGGACTATGCCAAGTTCACCGATCATCCAGGTTACCTGAGCAGTTATCCCCGGGAATTGATTGAAGAGAAAATCAGCATTTATAGAAATTTCGGAATTAAAAGCTTCCCGGGGGGCATTGCCTTTGAAGTGGCAGCGGTTCATGGAAAAGTGAAAGACTTTTTCCAAAGGCTTGGACAACTCGGGTTTCAGGCTGTAGAAATCAGCGAAGACATGATTTCCCAGCCGCTGCCGTCCTCTCAGCGGGAGGCCTTCATTCATCTGGCGCAAGACATGGGCCTGGAGGTTTTCACCGAATTAGGAAGGAAATTTCCGGACGCTCCCTTGGAGCGAAAAGAGGTGGTCGAATCCAGCCTGCGGGATCTGCAAGCCGGGGCCAAGAAGGTGGTTATTGAAAACAGCGACCTGGTTAAACTCAAGGAAGAGGACCCCACATTTTTTATGGATGTGCTGCGGGAAGTTGGAAAGGAGCATCTGATTTTTGAGGCGGGCCCCGCGCAGTGGCCCGAACTGGCGACCTGGATGATGCAGACCCTTGGCCCGGACATCAACCTTGAGAATATCACGGACAAAGAAATCATCGCTCTCGATGCCATGCGGCGTAAATTGCACCGGAACATTGAATATTCTTACTTCCATGACTCTTAGTCCTGACGACCTATCAAGTAGATTTGGCTTTGTTGAAAAACCGACGGCACTAACCGTAAGCCAAGAATTCTTAGGGGCTCCCCAGAAGGCCCAAACAAACCATGGTTCGCTATAGACAGCAGGAAGGCGAAAGGGTAAAATGCCTTGGATCAGGGAGGAAAAAGGAAGTCTTCTAAAATTTTTTTGAGGGTTTTTGTTTCGGGATCACCGGCGGGCTGGAAAATCTGCAAAGCAAGGAATTTCACCGGCGGAAGAGGAAAGCAAAAAAGGCCTCTGCAGGGGTTGGCGTAATGAATCTTGAAGTTTATTATGGAGAGGCCCGAGAACAGGTTGATGCGGTTGCGGCCTATATTCAGAAATGTTGAGGAGTTGCATAAGATTTTGACCCAGGAATTGGTTCTTTTGTGGAACCTTGACCCATGAGGATTAAAAAAGACAGGGGCAATAAAATACCATGAGAAAATAGGGAGGTTTGTATGAAAAGAAAAAAAATCATGTATGCTTTACCGGTCATGGGGATGGCTATTTTTATGGGTTGGTTAGCGGTTCCTGCGGCCTTCTCCGAAGAATACCCCACCCGCCCCATTACCATTATCTGTTGGTCGAGTCCAGGTGCCCCGAATGACCTTTTAGCCCGCCAGATTGCCAAGGTCGGAGAAAAATATTTCGGACAGCGGATGGACGTTTTGACCAAAAAAGGGGGCAGTGGGGCCGTGGCCATGGCTTATTTGCTGAAGCAGAAAAAAGAGGGTTATGCCCTTTCTACCACTACCATAAGCCAGATCGTTGCTATTGCCGCCGGACATATTCCCTTTAAAACCTCAGATTTTTCTTATATCATGCGTATCCAATCGGATCCCTATTTAATTGCCGTCCGTTCTGAAAGCCCTTTCAAGAATCTGACAGAGTTCTTTGATTACGCCAAAAAAAATCCAGGGAAGATTTCCGTTTCAGGTTTTGGCACTGCTTCGGCTCATTTTCTATCTTTTATGAGATTGAAGACCCGCGCAGGAAATCCCGACATTCGCTGGGTGGCTTATGAAGGTGGAGCAGACGCTGCCGTGGCCTGTTTAGGCGGCCATACAGATGCCGTCAACACAAACTACAGTGTCGTGGGAGAATATGCCAAAGCTGGAAAAATGAGGATTTTGGGGGCTTCGTCGGAAAAACGATTATCTTTCATCCCTGACGTACCAACCTATATGGAGCAAGGCTACAAATTGGCGCCTGACCA
>JAOUFX010000719.1 GCA_029857975.1 Deltaproteobacteria bacterium
CCGCCCGCGGTGAGGATGGCCACCTTCGGGCGGTAGAGGTCCCTGATGAGGGTCATGTCGGCGCAAACGCCGGTGTCGCCGGAAAAGTAAATCGTCGGCCCGTCCTCGATGTCCAGGACGAAACCAACGGCCCCGGAGCCGGGCTGGATGGGCCCTGAAACCCAGCCCTCGCCCATGATCTCCGAGGTATGGGAGGCAGGGACCATGGTGATACGGAACCCGTCGCTCTTCCAGCTTCCGCCCGTGTTCAGGCCGTACACTTCCTTCCCCTCCTTGAGGCCCTTGGAATCTGCATAAAAGCCCAATTCGGGTGTGCAGATGAGTTTGGCCCCCGTCTTCCGGACGATTTCGAAAGAATCCCCGATGTGATCGACGTGGCCATGGGTGGCGCATACCACCGTCGCCTTCTGCACATCCTTTTTTTTCATGGAGCATGCCGGGTTGTCATCCAGCCAGGGGTCAAAATAGATCGCCTTTCCGCCGAATTCAACCAGCACAGAAGCGTGTCCCAACCACGTGATTTTGGCCTTTTCCATGATTCTTCTCCTTTTCGGTCAAGGGATTGGAAATGAAGAAGTTTAGCGATAATTCAATTCTTACGGGTTAGAAGAATCCGAAATTTGAATTCTCATCGTTTTCCGCATTGCGGGTTAAGGAAAACGCCTGGTGTTGAATTTTAAACTCATTTTACGTATATAGAAAAGGAGAGGGTTTGTCAAGAGAATAAGGCCAAAATAGGGGCGTTGGTTCTAAGACAACCATTGAGGAACATCAAGGGGCGAACCAGGTTTATTTGGATGAGGGAATACGCATCCTCGAATTGTCCCAACGCGCCTATGACCTATTTAAAAAACAGGAACCCCGTGAGAAACGCCGCCTTCTCTTTTTTAGGACGCGGAAGATTTTACTGGTGGGTCTGAAAATTGGATCTTGAAAGCGGCCCAAGGCCGTAAAACTTGCTTCCACTAATTTACTTGACATTTTTGTTCACTTAGATTACCATGTTCACTAAATAGTGAACATGCCATATTTGGTGAACAGAAAATGACCGAGAAAGAAATTGAGCAAAAATTCAAGGCCGATTTTAGAGCGCTTTTTCCCAAACTCAAAGGCGCCACTGCCGTTCCCATCGCCTCACTCGCTAAGGATTCTTCTCAGAGGGGAAGGCTGGGCGACATTATATTGTGTTTGAGAGTCAGAGGCAAAACCAAAAACCTTTTCTGTGAGGTCGTTAGTCAGAGATATCCTAAGCAATTGAGAGAAAAAGGGTTGCAGCTTTTGGAAATTAGTCAACGAGGTAGAAAAGGCTATCCAGTGATTATCGCACCCTACATATCCGAGTTCGGAAGGGAAATCTGTAAGAAGATTGGGGTTGGATTTTTGGATCTCTCGGGGAATGCCTACCTGGATTTTAACTCTTTCTATATGGAGATAGAAGGGAAACCGAACAAGTTCAAATATCCGAGTGAGCCAACGGGACTTTTTAATCCAAAGGCGGAAAGGATATTAAGGTTCTATTTGCTCAAGGTTTCAAGAAAAGAAGAATCGGGGGATGGTTATCGGAACATAGCCAAGGAAGTTGGGGTCAGTCTTGGTCAACTATCGAAAGTCAATAAGAAGTTGGATGAATTCGGACTCTGGTTGGAACAACCACAGGGGTCAAAAATAATCGATAAAAAGAAGCTTCTCGATCTATGGAGCGAAAATTATCGTTCTGAGAGAAACCAAGTCTTGAATCTCTATTCAATCATGCAGGTTTCCCAAATCGAAAAACAGCTTGCCGAATTCTGTAAGACGAAAAAGATCCAATATGCTTTAACGCTTTTTTCAGGTGCTAACCGCCTTGCTCCATTCACAAGATACAATTTCGCCACCAGCTATTTCAGCGGAGACGTAAACCAACTGAAAAGGGATCTTGAATTAAGAGAGGTCCCCACAGGAGCAAATTTTCAGATACTCATGCCTTATGACGAGGGTGTTTATTATAAAGCCGATGAAGTTGATTCCGTTAGAGTTGCGAATCCTATACAGATATATCTCGATTTATATAACTATGCGGGACGTGGAAGGGAGCAAGCTGATTTTCTGAGGGAGAAGATCATAAAATTCTAAAGCAAGAGGAAAGATGGGATTCACGGTTGACGAAATAGAGGCTTGTGTAATTGTTATGCGCGAGCTTTTTTTATATCTAAAACCTTATCGTGATCAAATTGTGCTCATTGGAGGATGGGTGCCTTATTTTCTCCTGGAAAAATACAGGCATCCTGGAGAATATGACCAGCACGTCGGTTCATTGGACATCGATGTGGCCCTAGACGCTTTTTCCATTCCAGAGACTGCCTATAAGAGTATTCTTGAGATTCTTAGAGAGAGAGAATTCTATCACAAGAAAGACACTTTGGACAGAGATATCCCCGCAAGTTTCTTAAAGAAGGTTGTCATTGAGAACGGTAAAGAAATCCAGGTGAGAATTGATTTCTTGGCCCCTGAATACGGAGGCACACCTAAGAAAAGAAGGCATCAAATGATACAGGAAATACTTGCACGGAAGGGACGTGGGACCGATATCGTATTCAATCATGCTGACACAATTCATTTATCAGGGCCAATATCAAGTGGGGCAAACATCGAATTGGACATCAAAGTAGCGGATGTCACGGCCTGTTTTGTG
>JAOUFX010000718.1 GCA_029857975.1 Deltaproteobacteria bacterium
AAACGGGCAGGAAGCGAGGCCGAGCGTATTCGGCGGATTATCCGCGAACTTTTGGATTTCTCCCGCCCCTCCCCGGCACTTGAGCAGCAGGTTGATATCAATGGCGTGATTGCCAACGCTTTGTCCTTGCTTTCCCACCAGAAAAAGATCTGGGAACAAATCCGAGTGGTCAAAGAACTTGGGGAAGACCTGCCGCTATGGCCAGGAGACCCCCATCAGCTCCAACAAGTGATGATTAACCTTTTCCTGAACGCCATCGATGCTCTTTCTACTTCTGCTCCGCAGGGGACAACAGGGGAAAAGAAACTACGCGTGGCCACGTGCACTTTGCCCAAAGAGGAGGTAGTGGATTTTTATGAAAGCCTCTCCCGGCGAAGAAAAGAGGATTCGCCGGCGGTTGATTATTCATTATTACGTACCAAAGAAAAGCCTTTGGCCCTCTCGCCGGGCGAGGTTCTTTCCGTCGTCCGGGTAGAAGTAGAAGATACGGGTCCGGGAATTTCACCAGAAGCCCTTGGCAAAATCTTTGATCCCTTTTATTCCACTAAACCTCCCGGCGAAGGTACGGGCTTAGGATTGGCCATCTGTCTCCGAATTATCGAGGCTTACGGCGGACGGATTCTCGTTAAAAGCGAAGAAGGAAAAGGGACTACCTTCACCATTCTCTTGCCCATTTGGGGAGAAAAAAATGGAACAGAAAAAAATATTAATCGTTGATGACGATGAATCCATGCGCCATATGCTTTCCTTGATCCTGAAGCGGGAAGGTTATGAAGTCCAGGCCGTAGGGAAGGGAAGCGAAGCACTGGATCTGGTGGCATCGGAGTCCTACGATTTTATTCTCTCGGATGTGGTAATGCCGGGGATGGGCGGACTGGAGTTACTGCTGGCCCTGAAAGAAAAAAAAGTCGAAGCCACGGTGATTATGATGTCCGCTTACGGGAATCTGGGCACGGCCGTGGAAGCCATGAAAAGAGGGGCTTACGATTACATTTCCAAACCCTTCCGGCCGGATGAAGTCTTGCTGGCCTTACGCAAAGCCGAAGAACGAGAAAATTTGCGCAAGGAAAATTTGCGGCTGCGCCAGGAAGTCCTCCGGGAGTATTCTTTCGGGAATATCGTCGGTAAAAGCCCCAAAATGATGCAGCTATTCGATACCATTAAGAAAATTTCCGAATACAAAACTTCGGTTTTGATCATAGGAGAAAGTGGCACGGGGAAAGAGATGGTGGCCCGCTGCCTTCACTACAACAGCCCAAGGAATAACGGACCTTTCGAAGCCATAAATTGCGGAGCGATTCCCGAAACCCTCCTGGAAAGCGAGCTTTTCGGCCACGAAAAAGGCGCCTTTACCGATGCCAAAAAAGAGAAGCGAGGAAGCTTCGAGATGGCGCATCAAGGCACCCTTTTCTTGGATGAAGTGGGTGAAATGAGTCTGTCCGCCCAGGTAAAATTACTCCGCATTTTACAGGAAGGGGAAGTGAAGAGACTGGGGAGTGAGAGGACATTCACCGTGGATGTCCGGATCATCGCCGCTACCATCCAGGACCTTACCAGGGCTGTGGCCGAGGGAAAATTTCGCGAGGACCTATTCTACCGCTTGAATGTCCTTCCCGTGCATCTTCCTCCTCTTCGTGAAAGGAAGGAAGATATTCCGCTCCTGGTAGAGCACTTTATCCATAAATACAATGAACAGCATAGATTAAATACAGAAGGAGCCGCGGAAGATGTCCTGGCGCGCTTGTTGGAATATCCTTGGCCGGGAAACGTTCGGGAACTCGAGAATGCTATCGAACGAGCCATGATATTGGCTCAGGGCAAAAAGATTGAGGCAGATTGCCTCCCCTCAGAGGTTCTGGGTACGCGCCCGTCCTGGAAAAAAGACCTTTGGGGTGATGAATATTCTATTAAAAAGGCCAGTCGAATCATGGAAGAAGAGCTGATTCGGAAAGCTTTGAAGAAGACAGGCGGAAATCGCTCCCATGCGGTAAAAATTCTGGAAATCAGCCACCCCGCCTTGCTCAACAAAATAAAGGAATATGGGATTCAAGATTAAATGGTATTAAACGATTTTATAGACTATTAAAAAAATTAATAGCTGAAATGAAGAAAAGCAATTTCTAATAATGGTTACTTCTAAGAGAGTTATTCCTGCCCGTTTAGGCAAAACACTTTGAAAATATTTATTATTTTGATTATACAGGAGCAAAACATTGACGATGCTCTTAAGGCGGGTATGTGTTTTGCAGGGATGTTCAACAGAAAATAGGAGCCTTTGGCTATGGCCGTAAAAATAAAAAGGACTATGAAGGTGTATATGGGGAGGCAAAAAGGGTTTACGCTTCTTGAGCTGATAATAACCATGGCCATTCTTGCCATTGTCTTGGGCATTGCTTACCCCATGTTTCAGCGGTACGCCATTAACGGCAATCTTAAGACGGCCGCGAGAGACCTTGCCTCGGATTTTGCTCAACTCAAAGAGAGAGCTATTTCCGGAGACAGGGATGCCAATAATCCGGCCAATATTGTTATTAGGATGTACCGGATCTCCTTAAATGTTGGCGGGAACAGCTATCAATTACAACAGTGCGACAATCCAGGTTCTCCGTGTGGAGGATGGACCACCATTCAGAATAAAAACTTGTCAGCATACGCCAACGATGTAACCTTT
>JAOUFX010000720.1 GCA_029857975.1 Deltaproteobacteria bacterium
GGCGTCATCGAAAAAGCCTGGCTGGCCTTAAAATATGGCTTGTCCCAGCCTGGCATTGTGGTGATTGCCGGGGTGGAGCACAAAGACCTCTTCCAAGAGAACTGGAAGGTTTTCCAAGAGAGCCAGCCGCTGACGCCAGAGGAGAAAAAAGAGATTGAAGAAATCCAAAAACGCTATGAAAAAGTCTTCTGCCGGCGGTGCGACTACTGTCAACCCTGTTCAGAAGAGATTCCCATTCAGGTGGTACTGGGCATCCGCTCCATGGTGAAACGGATGGGGGAAGGGATTTTGCAAAAAGGCCGGCATCGGGAAGCCATCGATAAAGCCAGAAGCTGCACCGCTTGCGAGGTGTGCAAGGATCGTTGCCCCTATCAACTTCCCATACCGGACCTGATTGAAGAAAATCTGCGGTGGGTGGATGAACAACTGCAATCATCCGGTTCCCTGCCAAACTAAGATTTTCTAAAGATCAAGCGGGTTTCTATTGCCGCTTGGGGCCTCGGAGTGGAATTAGAAAAATAGCAAATAAGGAAAGCGAGGTTTCTTCATGAGACTCCCCCTCAGTGGTATCCGTGTTCTGGAATTGGGTCATACGGTCATGGGACCGACTTGCGGCCTGGTGCTGGCCGATATGGGGGCAGAAGTGATCAAAATCGAAAGGGTTCCCAAGGGAGACGATACCCGCCGACTCATGGGGTTCGGGCAGGGTTTTTTCCCCTTCTACAACCGCAACAAGAAAAGTCTCGCCCTTGACTTGAAGGCCCCGAAGGGGCTTGAAGTTTTAAAAAACCTCGTGCTGCAATCGGATGTCTTTATCGAAAACTTCGGGCCGGGCACCGTAGAGCGTTTAGGCTTGGGCTATGAAGAATTGTCTCAATTGAATCCACGGCTGATCTATTGTTCCCTGAAAGGTTTCATGAAAGGCCCTTACGAGAACCGGCCGGCCTTGGACGAAGTAGTCCAGATGATGGGCGGTCTGGCCTATATGACCGGACCTCCCGGCCAGCCTCTGCGGGCCGGAGCTTCGGTTGTGGATATTATGGGAGGAAGTTACGGGGTCATCGGCATCCTCGCAGCCCTCTACGAGCGACAGACAACAGGAAAAGGTCAATTTGTCATTGCTTCTTTATACGAATCGACCGCTTTCCTGATGGGCCAGTTTATGGCTTATTCCGCCGTTACTGGGAAAGCGGTTCCTCCTATGCCCAAACGGGTAAGCGCCTGGGCCATTTACGATATATTCAAAACCAAAGGGGACGAAGATATTTTCATCGGAATTACCAGTGATAAACAATGGGAGAGTTTTTGCCGGATTTTCGAGCGTCCCGATTTAGCCGCGGATAAAAGGATTCAATCCAACAACGCCCGGATTGAGCAGCGGCCCTGGCTCATTCCTGAATTAAGGAAAATATTCCAGGAAAAAACCAAGGAGGAAATCATCCATCTGTGCGAGAAGGCGGGAATTCCTTTTGCTCCGATTGCCAGACCAGAAGACCTCTTTCAAGACCCGCAACTGAACGAAGGGGGAGGCCTTGTGGAAATTTCACTTCCCGGCGGGAGCCGGACCAAGCTTCCCCGCATCCCCGTTCGCTTGGGCTCTCATGATTTTGGTCTCCGCCTCAATCCCCCTGCCGTAGGAGAAGGAACCCGCGAACTTTTAAAATCTATTAATATTTCTGAGGAAGAAATCGAACAGTTGAAAAAAGAAGGGGTTCTTATCTTGCAATGAAACTTTTCCTTGCCCTCCGCTGGGGCACCGGGCGGTTTTACCGATGTTCCACCACCTGGGTTTGAGTAATTATCTGTTGCGAACCCAACCCATAGACCGCCTTTGCAAACAGCTGAACGCGGCCGGTTAACTTTTGGGCTACGAAGGAAAAGACTTTCTTTTGCCGGTGTTGGCTGAGATAGGAAAAAGCGGCAGGTAAATTTGGGATGGAGGTTTTTTATGGCAACGTTAGCTACCAAAGCCGATACAAGCTGGACGCAGAAATGGTTCCGCCAACAGTATGAACCTTGGTTGCGGGAGGCCCGGCCTTTGATCGAGCAGCACCAGTATGCAGCCGCCTTCAAGACCTATCCATTTCCTGCTTTCGACCAAAGTCCGTGGAGTCCGGTTCAAATCCCGCTCGCTGCTGCCCGTCTGGGTATTGTCAGCACGGCCGGCCTGTACCGGCGGGATGTGGATCTTCCTTTCGCGGATACTTCCGAGGGCGATCCTCGAGTTATCGAACTGCCCCGTAATCTGGATCCCCGGACGCTCGCTTGCGGCCATGCCCACATTCCCCATGACCTGATCCAGGCGGACGTCAACGTGGTCCTTCCCCTGGATCCTCTCCGGGCACTCGTCCAGGAGAGGCGAGTCGGAGAAATCGCTCCGCGAATATTCAGCCTTATCGGGTACCGGACCCGAGCAGATGAGGTGGCCACGGAGACGGCCCCACGGATCGCAGCGGCCATGGAGGAAGACGGGGTGACCCTTGGACTTTTGATCCCGGTTTGACCGCTCTGCCACCAGACCGGGGGTCTGGTTGCCCGCGAAATAGAAGCCCGGGGGATTCCGACGATCACCATGGCCAATTTTCCGGCGCGCATGGAGCTCGTCCGGCCGCCGCGCTGGGTTCACGTGCGCTTTCCGCGAGGGGCCATGTTTGGAGAACCGAAGAACC
>JAOUFX010000721.1 GCA_029857975.1 Deltaproteobacteria bacterium
GCCGATCCAGGAAGTTACCACCGATAGGACAGCCGGGGCATTATATATTTTGAGCAGGGGATAAACGAATTTATAAAAGGAGAGATAGGCGTCATCAAAGGTCAGCAGGACGGCTTTTTCCGGCAAAGCTTTCAGCCCTTGGCGCGCCTCGCGAACATCTTGGGGGCCGACGAAGGTAAAACCGTTGGTTCTGAGGTATTCCAAGTGCTTCACAAAGATGTGCCGGGGAATGTCCTCCGGCGCGGAAGCCACTTCAGGAATATCGTGGTAGCAGAGGACCGTAAATTTATCCGCCCCGTAGCCCGGTTGGGCGCATAAGAGAAGCAGGGAGAAAAGAAAGAAAACTTTAAAAACTTTTTCGAAGACTAACAAGGCCCCTCCATACGGAAGTAGAATCCCCATCGTACACTTTATGATCCCAGGATATACTCCAAACCAAAGAGAAGGTTTTGGACGTTTCAATCGTTTGCTCGTAGGTCAATCCCCCCACGGGATAAAAGCCATTGCCGCTCTGTTTATACGTTCCCAGGCGGGAATAGAGCGAAGAGCGGAATAATTTGTTGTGCATCAAATAATGAGTTAAATGGAAGGCAGCTGTCGCCATCAAACTGAATTCATCGGATGGGCTAAAATAGGAAACATCCCTCTTTTGGTACGTTCCATAGTAGAATTCTCCGCCAAGCCTTATTTTAAAATCCGGTTTATTCAGCACATTCTGGCTGAGGCGGGTATTTAAATAGGTATTCTGATTGCCATCGGAATACCAGGTGGAACCTACGGTAAAGCCGTAGTCCCGGAGGTCGTTTTCATGGTAATATACATCCCCAAAGGCATTTTGCCCTTCGATCCCCTCGGCTCTTGCCCTAACGGGAATATCTGTGGAGAAGGAGTCATACCCTAAGGTGATTTGCAGCGGGTCGGTCGGCCGCCAATTAAGGGTTGTGTAATAGCCCCAATCCCGCAAATGCTGATAATCAAAAGTAACCGCTTGTCTCCAAACAAGGGGTGGGACCACAATCCATTCGCATCCCAGGCCGGCGCGATTCCAGTCAAACCTGCCTTCTTCGTCGGCTGCTTGCTGCCAGAGGATTTCCTGAAAGAGTTTAAAAAGCGGGGAGAGAGGTTCCGTCAAGCGCGCTTTGGCCCAGTATTCTTCTGTGCCTCTATCTTCGGCAATAAACCCCGCTTCTGCATAAAAATTATTCATATCTTCCACTTGTAAAGAGTCATAGGTATTCTGAACGTGTTTGTCGGTGGGAGAAATGATACGGAGTTTCCGCGCCAAATCCCTGGCCTCTCTTTTATAGTTGAGGGTGTTCAGCGCCAAGACCTTGCCGTTTTGGGCAGCCAGATATTGGGGATCCGTATTTTCAATAATTTTGAATTCTTCTAAAGCCAGTCGCGGCCGCCCTCTCCAAAGATGAACGTGAGCCAGCCCGTTGCGGAAGTCCGAACTCATCCCTCCTTTTTCGATATAGGAAGTAAAATATTTTTCGGCCTCCTTCAGTTGATCCTTATAAATCAAAAACCATCCCTTAGTTTCTAAATATTTGAAAGAGAATTCGTAATAGTCCAGGATTTCCCGGAGCTTATCCTCGTAAGTCAAAAACCACCCTTTGGTCGGTACGTCCTCAACCTTTTCCCATTTGGCGGGCTTTTGTTGTTTGAGAAAATTTTCGAGTTCCTGCAAGGTTTTTCCAGCTTTTTCCCAGTCCCTTAATTCCTGGTAGGCGGAAAAAAGACCCCAAAGAGGGTAAAACTCAATTTGGTCCCTTAAGGAAATTTTATAATGATCTATTGCCTGGGCAGGTTTCTCCAGGTACAAATACGCGTCGGCGACCGCTGCGCTTACCCAATAAGGAGGATTTGGATCTCGGGTCTTCAGCGTTTCATACTGGTCGATTACTTCCTGCATTCGATCTAATTTTCTTAGCGTGACGATATAATCATAGCGGGCCCTTACATTCCCTGCGTCATCCTGCAGTTGCCGCTCTAATATTTTCCGAGCCTCCTCAGCCTTATCCCATCTTAATTTATCGACGGCAAAGTTCCCCTCAATATATTCCAGCAAAGTCTTGTCTTTAAGCCCGTGATGTAAAACCTCCTGTTGCGCCGGGCTGGTAGCGCCCAAAGCGGCGACATTCAGGATTCTCAGTTTTAAAGCTTCAATATTTTGTGGCCTCATTTTCAAGATGGCGTCATAAACCTCCATCGCTTCCAATAGCTTTCTTTCCTTCTCCAATAAAAAGGCTTTGGCAAAAAGAGCGTCAACCCCAAAGCATTTTTCCTGAAAAACCTTGGCCAACACTTCGTACCCTTCCGGCAATTTTCCCGTTGCCCCCAGGGGGTATACCAGGCCAATACGGGCCAGGCAAGAAGAGGGTATTTTTTCCAGGATGAATTGATATATTTTTATGGCTTCATCATATCTTTTTACCTTGAAAAAGGCCCAACCTGCTTCCAATAGGAAACTGAAAGGAAGTAGCTGCAAATCCGAGGGCAAATCGTCTAACGCTTTTTTATATTGGCCTTGATCCATGAGTAACAGTTTAGGGAATAAGAAGTCCTCCTGAGATCTATGGATAAGAGCATGAACTTCTTCCGGGGTAAGGGAAGAGGCCACTTCTTTCCGTTGGTCCTGGATCTCCTTTAAAAATCCTTCGTCAT
>JAOUFX010000036.1 GCA_029857975.1 Deltaproteobacteria bacterium
CTGATTTTTGGCGGAGTCATGGACCGTTTCCCCAATCTTAAAATCCTCCTCGCCCATATGGGAGGATACACCCCTTGGATCAGGGGTCGTTGGCAACATGGTTATGGGGAGCGGGAAGAACCGAAAGCGAATCAAGCCAAGGCTCCCGAGAATTACATTCAGAAGCTCTATTACGATACTATTATTCACAACGCCGATTGCTTCGAATTCGGGGTTAAGACCATCGGCGCGGATCGGATTCTCTATGCTACCGACTATCCCTTTGATATGGGATACCTGGGCCCGGCCAAAGAGATCCCCGGTCTCTCACGCCTGGCGGCGGAAGACCAGGAGAAGATCCTCTCCGCCAACGCCAAAAGGTTGTATAAACTCTGAGAGCAGGAAAATCGAAAGATCGTTGGACGTCAAAGCAAGCAGCGATAATGCGTCCACCCAAGCACAAAAAGACCTAAAAAAGGCTCTGCGCCACGGAGGGCCCAGAGTAATTTAAGTTAAAACAAGGAAATACCCACTTTTTCTTTGCTTTCCTCTGTGCCCTCATTAAGTGATAACATACAATATTTTAACTGACGAATTGATTACACTAGAGCACCGAGGAAAGATTGAGTGGAGGTTATTTTTAACTACGAAATTATTCTCGGTGTTCTCTGTGGTTTAAAAGAATCGCTCAATTTAGGAAAGAGTTACCAAAGGAGATGATCAACATGCGAGCTTTGTTTGTCCTTACCCCCGCGGAATCTAAAAGGCTCATCGGCAGGGCCGTAGCCGAATTGGAAGAGGTAAAACGAGCCAAAGCAAACGGGAAAATCCTCATCGGCCATGGTTCTACGAATGTCTTGGTGGCTGAAGAGATTCTGGGGAAGGAAAAGGTTTCTAAACTGTGGCCACGAGAAACGTACCTTTCCGGAGTGATTCAGAGAGGTACCCTTTGCACTCTCGCCGGAACGGAAAAACCGCCCATCCTGTTGCTGAACCGGGGCAGGGTTGAACCACCTGCCGACACCATGGAGGCTATGTTACGCGACTTCGGGCGGGACTCGATTTTCATCAAAGGGGCCAATTGCGTGGACCCAGAGGGGAATGCGGGGGTTTTTATGGCCCATCCGGAAGGAGGAACCATCGGATGGGCGATCGGAACCATACTGGCGCGCGGGATTCGTCTCATCGTACCCGTGGGCCTGGAGAAGCTGGTACCTTCCGTTTTCGAAGCCGTAGCTCTTTGCGGCCAGCAGACCTTTGATTATTGCCAGGGGTTGAGGGTGGGGTTGATCCCGCTTTCCGGAGCACGGGTCGTTACGGAGATTAAGGCCTTAAAGATCTTGGCCGGGGCGGATGCTTTTCATGTGGCCTCGGGGGGGTGCAGTGGTTCGGAAGGGGCCGTCACGCTGGTTGTGGAAGGAGGGAACGAGGTTGTGCAAAAAGCCGTCCAGTGTGTAGAGTCTGTCAAGGGTGAGCCTCCGATCATGCCGGGCAAAGGAAGTTGCACGACCTGCATCCTCCGTTCTCCGGCTCAGCCTAAGGATTATAAATATGAGGATCACGTGAGCGAAGCTGAAAGACGTCTTCTGCGCTGCCGTTACCAGGGTAAACCGGAAGAGGAGATTCCCCCCTACCTGAGAACTCGATGATCCGGACGGTTTTTTTCCATCAAGAATACCAGTTAGAGTCCAAGGTAGGTTTTACGGAGGACCTCGTTTTGAAGCAATTGCTCGCCCGTGCCTTCGGCGATGATCTTACCCGAGGAAAGGACGTAGTTACGGGAGGCCATTTTAAAGACCGTGCTGACTTCCTGCTCAACAAGGAGAAGGGTGATCCCAAGATTCCGGATCTCAACGATCTTTTCAAACACATCTTTCCGCAATATGGGGGCCAGCCCGGTAGAGGGTTCATCAATGCACATCAATTTTGGCCGCGACATCAATGCCCTTCCGAGGGCCAGCATCTGTTGCTCCCCGCCGGAGAGGGTTCCCGAGATCTGATGGGACCGCTTTTGAAGCACAGGGAATAACTGATAGACTTTCTCCAGGTTATCTTGTATTTCTTTTTTCTCCATCAGGAGATAGGCACCGGCATACAGATTGTCGATGACCGTCATTTCCCGAAACGGTCTTCTTCTTTCGGGACAATGAATCAAGCCTCTTTTAACGATTTCGTAGGCCGGTATCTGATCCATTCTCTCCCCATCAAAGGTCACCGTCCCTTCGATGATTACGTCTCCCCCAGTTGATCGACGGGTAATCTCCCTTTCCCAGGCGACCAGCCCGGTAATGGCCCTGAGCAAAGTGGATTTGCCGGCCCCGTTAGGTCCTACCAGGCTCACCAACTCCTCCCTCTTAACATTCATGCTCAGGTCGTTGATGATCATGGCCCGGTCATAGCAGACCGTCAATTTGGCGACTTCCAGCAGCAAGGTTAGATTCCTCCTTCGCCCAGGTAAGACCCGATAACCTCTTTATTATTCACCACCTCTTCCGGGGTGCCATCCGCGATAACTTCTCCATAGTTGAGAACGACGATGCGATCCACAATCTTCATTAGCTGCTGAAGCTTGTGTTCGATGATAATCATGGCCGGTCCTTCGCTGTGCAAGCGACCGAAACGGCCGCCTTTGTGCAGGCGATGGATGGATTTGCCCATGAGATCGGTCTCGGCAGGACTCAGCCCGCCGAAGGGTTCGTCAAGGAGAAGCAGTTCCGGCTCCGTGGCCACGGCCCTGGCGACCTCCAGCCGCTTGAGGTCTCCTTGGGAAAGGGTGGAAGCCTTTTCCAGAGACATATCGGAGATGCCTGCAAATTCCAGGGCATCCATAGCCTTGGCCTCGACTCTCTTGACCCATTCGCCCCTTTTCATGGCCCGGGGGCTCAGACACGATACCATGACATTGGCAATAATGGGAAGGCGGCGGAAAGGCCTCATGTTCTGGAAGGTGCAGGCGATGCCCGAGTTTATGATATCCCAGGTCTTATGCCCGATAATGTTTTTACCCTTAAAGCGGATGCTGCCCGAATCAGGTTTCAGAATACCGCTGATTAGCCGCACCAGGGTGGTCTTGCCGGCACCATTCGGGCCGATCAGGCCCACCATTTCGTTGCGGTTCATAGAGAAGCTCACGTCATTAATCGCTCGCAGTCCCCCGAAGTCTTTAATAAGACCGTCCAGTTCTAAGAAGGGTGGGTTCATATCAGGTTCCCTCGGCCTCTTCTCTCAGCTCCCGGCGGGAGACCTTGCCCACGTCCGTCTTGGGAAGCTCTCCACGGAATTCGATGATCTTGGGGACCTTGTAGTGCGCCAGGTTTTGCCGGCAGAATTCCATAATTTCTTCTTCGGAGATTTTACCCCTGGCATCGCTCTGCAACACCACATAGGCCTTTATAAACTGGCCCACCTTGGGGTCCGGTACACCCACCACTCCGGCGGCCTTGATTTGCGGATGTTTATAGAGCACCTCTTCCACGTGCCGGGCAAAGACCGAATAACCCTTATATTTAATCAGGTCCCGCTTACGATCAAAAAAGTGAAAATACCCCTCCTCATCCATTCTGACCAGATCCCCGGTTCTAAGCCACTTTTTTCCATCGATCTCTATAATAGCCTCCTTTGTCTCCTCAGGTCTCTTCCAATAACCCTGCATCATGTTGGGGCCGTGAAGGATCAATTCGCCTACCTCGTCTATCCCTTTGAATTCCGTACCATCGGCGTCCACAACCGCGGCGGTGACTCCAGGGATGGGCACCCCGAAGGAACCGCTCTTGGGTCTATCATATGGGGTGCTGTGACTGACGGCAGTAGTCTCGGTCATGCCGTAACCTTCTAATATCTTGGTCCCGGTTCGCCTCTCCCAGTCTTTAATCGTGGATTCATGAAGGGTATCCGCGCCGCAGGCGATCAATTTGAGTCGCTTCCAGTTGACGCGATCCGTCTTTTCATAATCCTTGAGGTATTCAAACAGGGTAGGGACACCATAGAAGCCGGAGGCCTGGTAGCGCTCCATGGCCGAAAGGATATCATCGACATCCGGGGTGGTGAAAAGAACAAGGGTGGAGCCCTGAACCAGGCCATTGAGCATCACCACAACCTGCCCATAAATGTGAAAGAAGGGCAAGAAGGCTATGGCTACTTCCTTACCCTCCTCAAATATGGGCCAGAAGGAAACGGTCTGGGCCTGAAGTGAGACTATATTATGATGAGTCAAGATGGCCGCCTTAGGGAGTCCGGTGGTTCCTCCGGTATAGGGCAGGGCGGCGATATCCTCCTTGGGCTGAATCTCGATTTGGGGAGGCCGGGGTGGGTATTTCTTGATCAGGGCCTGAAACTGAAGAAGGCCGGCCTCTTCCATATACTTGGGAGTGGGTACGTGCATTTCCCCATAGACTTTTCCCAGGGCGCTCTTGCCCAGGTGCTTTTTGAGCAGAGGGAGGTACTCCGCGATATTGGTCAGGATCACATTCTTGAGGGAAATGCCGGTCTTCTCTACGTTATCATAGAGGATATCCTGGCAGATAATCGTCTCGGCCTCACTGTCCTCAAGCTGATGCTTGACTTCCTTGCTGGTATAAACCGGGCTGATGGGAGTGACCTTGGCCCCTACTTTAAGGGCCGCAAAATAGGCGATCACGTACTGGGGACAATTCAAGAGATACAAAGCCACCGTTTGGCCTTTGATCACTCCAAGATCATTTAGGGCAGTGGCGAAGCGGTCGATCAACTCCTTAAGTTTCTTGTAGCTGATCTTATTTCCGTAAAAAATCAATGCGGTCTTGTTGGCGTATTTATCCGCCCTCTGGTCAAATAGCTCAGGTACGGATATCTCGGGAACATCCACCTCACTGGGAACACCCTTCGGGTAATATTTCAGCCAGGGTTTGGACAGGTATAACTCTTTAGGATCCATATCTTCTCCTCGTGGCGGTTTTTGATGCTCAGCCGGAATCAAATTTAATCCAGCTGTGCCGTACAAACACGGCAGGTCTTTCGGGTGGCCACGTTTCTGATCTTGCACCTGGGACATTCCGTTTCTATCTTGTCGCGCACCCAGGGGAAAAGGCCGTTCGGCATGTAGAGGAGGATTAACAAAATGACCAGGGCGAACATCAGCATGCGAAGCTTGGGCCAAAAGTGCAAAAACTCCAGCAGGGGATTAAGGATAAATACCGCTCCTATGGGTCCATATATGGTGACCACCCCGCCGAATATCGCCCAGATCACGACAGTGAAGGACATGGTGATTTCCAGGTTGGCGGGGCCGGCAATCCTCATAAAATGGGCGTAGAGCCCCCCGGATATCCCGGCAAAAAAACCACTGAGACAAAAGGCCAGAAGCTTATAACGGGTAGTGTTTATGCCCGCCGTCCTCACGGCCAGCTCATCTTCCCTGATGGCGTGGAAAATAAGGCCCGTATTCGACTGGGTTATCTTCCACATGATGGTGGCCAGACCCAGCATGAGCACTATGGCAATATAGTAATCAGTTAAGCGGGACCCGGAAAGGCGATCCAGGCCGGAGATTCCCAGCTCACCCCCCGTGATGTTGGGGATAGCAAAGACAATGCCCATCAGGATAATTGGGAAGGCTAACGTAGTCAGGGCTAAGTAAGTCCCCTTGAGCCTGAGGCAGGGGATGCCGATAACCAGACCGGCTAAAACCGCAGCCAGTGCACCCAGAGGGATACTCCCCCAGGGAGGTAGGTGAGCGTTCAGATTCAAAAGGGCGGCAGTGTATGCAGCCACGCCAAAGAAGAGGGCATGTCCGAAATTCATCTGGCCGGTAAAACCGGACAGGAGATCCCAACTGGCCGCGAAGATGGCGAAAATGCTGGTCAATATCAGGATGCGCAGCAGGTAAGGATCCTGGGTAACCACGGGCAAGAGGAGGAGAACCAAAAAGAAAAGAAGAACAACAACCCGGCTGGGGAGAACGAGTACCTCCCCTCTAAAAACGGTGTAAAGCTTTCGCAGATAGAAACCCAGTATCCCCATGTCTATCTCTCTTCCTCAAAAGCAATGCCAAAAAGACCCTCCGGCCTAATCAAGAGCACCAGGATCATAATGGACAGGGCAACGGAACCCTTGAGGTAGGCGCCCATGGGTATCAAGAAAACCACCAGCGCCTCGGCAAATCCTAAGATATAGGCCCCGAAAAAACTCCCCTTGATACTTCCTAATCCGCCCAGGACCACGACCGCCATCATCATGATCAGGGGGTGCATCCACATAAAAGGATTTACAATCGTAAGGGGAGCAATCACGGCGCCTGAAAAGGCAGCCAGCCCGACGGAGACACCCATGGTGATCATGGCCACCCGGCTCTCATTCATACCCATCAGGTTGGCCACCTCCCTATCCTGAGCCGTAGAGCGAATAGCCAGCCCCAATCTGGTTTTCAATAATAAGGCCAAGACCACACCCATCACCAACAGGGCCACGCCAAAGGTCAGCAATTGCTGATAGGCGACCTTCACCCCGAAAATCATCCGGTATCCCTCAATCAGGGACGGCACGCCCAGAAAATCTCCACTGAAGAGGAGGAGCATGATTTCCTGCATGGCCATGGCCAGGGCTATGGTGGCGATCAGCACCGCCCCTTCATGCTCGCGAATAGGATCTATAAACAGCCTGTAGGAGATGAGTCCGATCAAAGTCACCAAGATTACACCTACCAGCATACAAAAAACCGGATTCAGGCCTAATTTACTCGTGCCGTAGAAGATGCCATATGCGGCCAACATGTAAAAAGCGGTGTGGGCGATGTTGACGATACGGGCCACGCCGAATATCAGTGAAAATCCGATAGCCAGAAGGGCGTATACGCTTCCGTTAATCAGACTGCTTATGATTATATCCAGAATCATATAACCTCATATTGTTTCTTCCCACCCCTCGTGGCCCCAGCCCCGAGGTGTGGGAACATTCTGAAGGATAGCTTATTTTTTGAATTTTTCGACCATCCAGGGCGGTATCTTATATGGGGCCATACCCTTATAGGTGACGCCTTCCCAACCGTTCGGCCACCAGGCCTTCATCTTGCCATCCTGCCATTGGAAAGTTAGGCCTGTCGCATAACCCGGGCCAAAGACCAGATCGTGGTTTTTATCAAATTTTGCCTTGGGGGCGGCGACGCCTATACGCTCGGCCTTTTCGATGACGGGAATCAATTTCTCTGCATCAAGCGTTCCGGCCTCTTCTATGGCCTCGCCGAGGGTACTTTTTATGGCGTCATAGGTAACGGCCGTGTAAGTGGGCAGCTCGCCGAACCTGCTGATGTATTTCTCAACAAATGGCTCTGTATATTGATTATAGGCAACACCCCGGACAAAGGTATTCAATGACACGGCATAGTTGCCCTTGCCCTGGGTGGCTGCCCAGAAACCATCCTTCTGGGACTCCACATTGATGCCCACAAAGGCGGCGGGTATCTTGAGTTCCCCTGCCTGCCTGGCAAAGGTGATCCCTACCGACGCGGAAAAGATGGTAAAGATGATATGGGCTTCCGACCTCTGTACCGCCGTGAGCTCGGCGGTCACATCGGTCGCTTTATCCGACGGCCGCCAGCTGCCGACCAGTTCCATGCCCATCTTCGGCACATTCGCTTCGATGGCCTTAATCATCGGGTCGATCCACATCGCCTTCTCCGCAACGATAGCTACCTTCGCCTTCGGGATACCCAGTTCTTTCTTCAAAATCCCATTGACCGTTGCCAGATTAATTAAACACACCTTGACGAGGTAGATGGAATTAATGGGGGTAATCCGGAACCAATATTTATACCTGTTATAGTCCTTGCCCACTCGAGCGCAGATTTCAGGATGGGCGGCACCGCACCCTAAGAAAAGTTTCTTGTAGTCCATGGCAATGTCCTGCATGGCCAGGACCGCCTCGGTTCTGAAACCGCCCACAACGAAATCCACCTTGTCCTGGGTCATCAAGCGCTCCATGGCATTGGTGGCGTCGGTCATGCTGATAAACTCGTTTGAGTCCGCCTTAACCAGTTCAATTTTCATTTTCTTGTTGCCAACCCGAAGGCCTCCTTTGGCATTGATCGCCTCAGCGGCCAGAGTAGCTCCATCCCAGTGTCCCTTGCCCTGCATGAAATTCATCGGGCCAATCACGCCGATCTTGATCACGTCGGCTGCATTCACAGGCATACCAATTGCCATCAGCAAACAGGCCGTGAGCATGATGCTTAATCCAAATAGAGACTTTTTCATAATAACCTCCTTCCTTTTTGGGTTTAGGTTTTAGAAAACTGGCAACAGATGGAATAGATGCCTCCACTTTTGTCCCAATTAACTTTTTTAAAAAGGTATTTGGGACAGCAAAGAGCCCCGGAAAATGTGAATACTCTATTAACCCTATGGAGCCCCTGATTTTAAAGGCCTTTTGCCTTCATAAAGGGCTTTGTTAGGCTCGTTGTTGTGGACAGCAAAATAGATCGATGAAGTAAGAAAATAAAGAAACTGGATTGGGAAAGATGCAAAGCTTGTCCCCGTACTAATAATTTCAAAAGAAGTCCTTAAAATTATCGGTTAAGTTGGACAATACTGTAAACATATATACAACTTAGCATTTAGTGTCAAGAAAAAACTTGCATGGGCAGCCTTCATTATAATTGGACTAATAATAAGATGTCCATTGAATAATACTGATTTATTGAGGATATGATGTTTTTCGAATCAAGCATTGTGAAGCTTATGGACACCATGGTAAAATTATTCATCGGCTACCCATGGATTTTTATGCCAAAGAGCAGGCAAGGGATCATTTTTATTTCTTAAAGGGAAAAGGGTCGGATGCAAACTATTTTACTGAATGATATTCTTACCATATTCGGGCTCTCCGTGACTGTGCTTTATATATGTCATCGCGTTCGAATTCCGACCGTAGTCGGTTTTTTATTGACCGGGTTGTTGGCAGGACCTCATGGGCTGGGACTGGTCAAAGCTGCCGAGGCGATTGAACTATTGGCTGAAGTCGGGGTGGTATTATTGCTCTTTACCATCGGCTTGGAATTCTCCCTCAAGAGTTTATGGAAAATTCGGAAATTAGTCTTAATCAGCGGTTTTTCTCAGGTCCTCTTAACCTTTCTGGCCGCCCTGATTATTGTCCTGGCGCTCGGCCGATCCTTGCCGGTAGCCGTGTTTATAGGGTTTCTCATCTCGCTCAGCAGCACAGCCATCGTAATGAAAATTCTTCAGGAAAAAGCCGAGGTAGAAAGCCCTCACGGCAATACAACCCTTGGCATATTAATTTTTCAGGATATCATCGTTGTCCCGATGATGCTGTTCATTCCTTTACTGGCGGGCACGGCCGGGAATTACGGCGAGAAGCTCCTGATTTTTATAGCCGAAGGTGTGGGGATTATCCTTTTTGTGATTCTCGGCTCAAGGTGGGTTGTGCCCTGGATATTGTATCAGGTCACCAAGACGCGGATCCGCGAATTATTTTTGTTGAGTGTTGTGGTCATCTGCCTTTTGGTGGCATGGGGTACCTATAATGTGGGTCTTTCCCTGGCCCTAGGCGCATTCTTAGCTGGCTTGATTATATCCGAATCTGAATACAGCCATCAAGTCATCGGCAACTTTATCCCTTTTCGCGATGTTTTCACGAGCTTTTTCTTTGTTTCTGTGGGAATGCTGTTGGATTCCAAGTTCCTCATCCACCAGCCGGTGTCCATCGCCCTGATTACCATAGGGGTTTTGGGATTAAAAACTATTATCGCCGGTTTGGCGGCGGCTCTCACGGGATTGCCTTTCCGCACAGTGATTTTAGTGGGGATGGCCCTTTGTCAGGTTGGAGAATTTTCCTTTATCCTGGCCAAGACCGGCATTGAATACGATTTGCTCACGGGGAGCATGTATCAAATGTTTCTGGCTGTCTCCGTATTAACCATGGCGGCCACACCGTTTGTGATGGCCGCTGCCCCCTCGGTTGCGGATGTTCTTTTGCGCCTGCCGATACCGAGAAGATTTAAAAGGGGTTCCTATCCTTTACGAGACACAAAGAAAGTTTACGAAAAAGATCATCTCATCATCATCGGGTTCGGGATTAACGGTAAAAACCTGGCCCGCGCTGCCCGGGCCAGCCGGATACCTTATGTAGTTATTGAAATGAACCCAGAAGCGGTAAGGAGGGAGAGAGCAGGGGGAGAACCCATTTACTATGGAGATGCCACGCAAGATGCGGTTCTCCAACACGCCAGGATCAAGGAAGCAAGGGCCATCGTGGTTGTAATCAATGATGCCGCCTCAACCCGCAGGATTACCCAGCTGGCCCGAAGAATGAACCCCAAAGTCCATATCATTGTGCGAACTCGCTTCTTGCGGGAGATGGAGCCCCTTTACGAGTTAGGGGCTAACGAGGTGATCCCGGAGGAGTTTGAAACATCCGTGGAAATCTTTTCCCGGGTTTTGGGAAAATACCTTCAGCCCAAAGGAGAGATCGAGAAATTTATCGCTGAGGTTCGTTCAGAAAATTATGGGATGTTTCGAACTCTTTCCAAAGAGGCTACATCCTGTTTGGATGTAGCCCAATGTCTCCCGGATTTTGAAATCGTTTCCTTCAGGGTGGAAAAGAAATCCTCGATCTTGGGAAAATCCCTGGCCCAGGTAGCGATGAGAAGAAAATTTGATGTGACTCTCCTGGCAATTCGCCGCAACTCGGAATTAATATACAACCCCGACCCGGAAATACAGTTTTTTGAAGATGACCTTCTGGTGGTGATTGGACGGCCCGAGAAGATCGCCGCGGTCGCCTCCTTATTTTGAAATGTCCAGTGTTGGTTAAAAACACGTATTATATTTGCAATCTTCAGGTTGCGTTATTTGTGGGAACATTGGATAATTTTCAAGGTGGTTTGCGCGCAGGCTCCGCTTCCGCGGGAATGAAATTACTGGACGGAAAAGGGCTTTATCAGCACCCTGCTAAATACCAGTAAAGGACAAGGGGGATGGGTTCATGAATGTTTTCCAAAAATTTTTCATCCTCCGGGGGGCAATTCCATGAGAATAACAAAATTTTTGATGGCCATTACCTTGATTTTTATTTTTTCTCTCTCCTGCGCCACCAGCTATAAAGCCAAGCCATTACCCTTTCGGGCGCCGGCCTCCTATGGAAATGCCATTGAGGTAGCGGGGGCCTTAGTGGCTGCCCAG
>JAOUFX010000722.1 GCA_029857975.1 Deltaproteobacteria bacterium
GCCTTCACTGATCGCTTCGTGGATATTGCGCGGCGCAACGCAATCTCCGATGGCGTACGTGGCGGCGATCTTGCTTTTAATCTCTTGGTAGAGCCCCTGGTTGGGCATTGCTCCTGCGGCAAGAACAATCGTATCTGCCTCGAGAGTCTTCCTTTGTCCCTCCTTGGTGGTGATGGTTAATCCCTGCTCATTGGCTTCATGGTAGGTTACGCCGGTGAGCATGGTGACCCCCTGATCTTTGAGTCTTCTCAGGAGGGGGTCTCTAACATTGGGGCCTATTTTGAGTGCTACCTCGGGGCCGCGCCTTAACATAATAACACCCTTTTTTTTCTGGGCAAGGAATTCCGCGACCTCACAGGCGACCAGTTCTGCCCCGATGATCACTACCTTTTCCCCCACTTTGGCTTTACCTTCCAGGACGGCCGTGGCTGCGGCGGTCCTGGCCTTGGCCAGTCCTGGGATCTCGGGGATAAGATTGTTGGAGCCGCTGGCGATCACCGCGGCATCCGGTGCCAGTTGGGCGATGGATGCGGCAGTTGCTTCCCGGCCGAGCTCGACGCTAACGCCGAGGTTTTTAAGCTGGATGGATAGATACGCCGTCAGAGCCTGAATTCTATCCTTGTGCGGGGCAACGGCTGCTGCAATCAACTGGCCACCCAGTTTGGTTTCTTTCTCCCATAGGGTCACCCGGTGACCTCTTAGGGCAGCGACCCGGGCTGCCTCCATGCCCGCCGGGCCACCCCCGATAACCAGGACTTTCTTGGGTTTCTCTGCCGGGGTAATCTGTTGATCTCCCTCCTTGCCCATGGTTGCATTAACGCTGCAGCGGAGGCCCACCACCGTGTTACAGCGTAAATCGTCGCGGCAGAGCATGCAGAGAATACATGGACGGATGTCCTCCATCTTGCCACTGTTTACTTTGTTCGGAAGCTCCGGGTCGGCGATTAGTTCTCTCCCGAAAGCAATCAAATCTGCTTTACCGGTGGCCAGTATTGCCTCCCCGGCGGCTGCGGTCATTTTGCCTACGGCAATCACCGGCACCCTGACTACTTGCTTGATGCCAGCAGCCAGATGGGCGATGGGTGCGGGGGTGAATACGGCTGAGGTCGGGTTGACCGGGGAGGCTGGACCCGCAGCCGTGACATGTATGGCTGCCGCCCCGGCTGCTTCAGCCAGGCGAGCTACTTCTTTTGACTGATCCAGGGTCTCGCCCCCATCGACGCCGTATTCCTGGCCGTTGATACGACACCAGACAGGATAAGCCGGCCCTACTGCTTCTTTCACGGCCTTGATAACATCAATCAACAGACGGGCGCGGTTCTCGGTGCTCCCGCCATAAGCATCTTGACGGCGGTTGGAAGCGGGGGAGATAAACTGGTCGATGAGATAACCGTGCGCACCATGGATTTCCACCCCGTCAAAACCCGCGCGCTTCGCCCTCAAGGCAGCTTGAACAAATAAGTTGATGATTGCGGTTATTTCGCCAGGGGCCAGTTCCCGAGGTGTCTCACCCCCGGGTGCCGGGATTGCTGAAGGTGCCAACGGCTGAATACCGGTGGTTTTAGGATTGAAGAGTCTTCCGGCATGGACCAGCTGAACCGCCGCCTTGGCATCATGGCGGTGAATCGCTTCGACCAGCTGGCTCAGGCCGGGGATGAACTTGTCGTCGCTGATGCCATGTTCGTTGGGCACGAGCTGCCCCGCCGGGTGAATATAGCTGGCCTCCAAGATGACCAGGGCCGCCCCTCCTTTGGCTCGTGCCTCGTAGTATCTCCGACTGCGGTCAGTAGCATAGCCATCATCACTGGCGTAGCGGACGACCATGGGGGGCATGACCATGCGGTTCTTGAGCCGCATCTGGCCGATCATAATAGGCTGGCAAAGCTTCTTTTCCATTGGTGGCTACCTCCCTTAAGACTTCTCTGATTTTATTATCTTAAAACTTTCCTTTGAAAAATTTAGCCCTTTGACTTGCTTTTTAGCGACTTTTTCCGACACTGATGCCCAACCGGCTCAGCCATGAGGAGAAACGAAAAAAATAGGGGTAACCCATAGAGGTTTAAATTCCCTCTCGCGCACTCTCTCTGATCCTTTCCTGAAAAAATTCCAAACTCTCAAAAATTTATATATCAACAAGGGTTACTTGTCAACATTCCCTTTTTTTTTCCTTTTTTTTGGCATCATACTCAATTACTTATTCCCGAACCCTGTAGATACATAAAACAGGCAGGTGAAGAATATCCTTGCTTCGAAGAAACTGCTTTGGTAATGTGTCCAGCAGATAACCGGGAACGTTTTTCGGCCTGCCAGGTAAAAAATCATCACGGGACCGGCGAGGTGCAAGATGAAGAGAGCGAAGACCGACGAACTTTTACAGTGGGATCGTGACCATCTCATCCACCCTATGTCGCCAATAGGGTCGACCCGGGGGATCGTGTTCGACACGGCGGAAGGGATCATCCTGCGGGACACAGAGGGCAAGGAATACATTGATTCCAGTTCTCAGTTGGTCAATGTAAATATCGGCCATGGCCGGAAAGAGGTGATCGAGGCCATTGGGGAGCAATTGGGTAAGCTCCAGTATACGACGATCTACTGGGGTTTTACGAATACGGCCACCATCCTCTGCGCCAAGAAGCTGGCCGAGATTACTCCTCCAG
>JAOUFX010000855.1 GCA_029857975.1 Deltaproteobacteria bacterium
TTCGGCCTCGGATTTAATCCCTCTCCTCGACCGATCTCCTCTTTTTGAGAAGGTCGAATTTTTAGCGCCCGTAACCAAGGAAAAGGAAAGAAGAACAGGCGGAGACAAAGAGAAAGAACGGTTTAAAATTAAAATGCAGTTGGAAGGACGGAGGGCGGATTCTTGAAAAAATGGCCCTTGAGAGGGAAAGGGAAGACCCCGGGAAAAAAATTCTTATGGTTGTTCATAGGAGTGGCTTCGGCCATTTTGATTTACACCTGGGGCTTCGCTCCCCTGATGGCAGCTAAAAAGAAAGCCGATGAGGAGATTGCCCTGAAAAGAAGGCTCCTGGGGCAATACGGTGAGATTCTCCAGAACCGCAAGGCCGCAGAGGATGGCCTGGGAAAGGCCCGAAAACAAGCTGAAGAAATCCAAAAGCGACTCCTCCCCGGAGAGACTCCCCAGTTGGGGGCGGCCAATCTGCAAGATGTTGTGAAACGACTTGCGGAAAGGAACTTTCTCAGTCTGCGCAGCTTCCGCATTTTAGAAGCGAAGGAAATGGGCGCCTACCGTAAAATATCCCTGCAAATTGACTTCAACCCTATAAACAGCATGCTGAACTTGAGCCAATTCATTTATGAGCTCGAACACCAAGAAAAGGTATTCATGATTTCAGAAATGGACGTTATCATCTTCAACCCAAGAATGCCCAATACCGTTCAGGGAAATCTGGTGATCTCGGGATTGATGAAAGGCAATCAGACCAAAGAAAAAGGGAAGGGAAAATAAAGGTGAATCATGGCCTCGCGGTATGCTGTCCTTAATGTTCTACTTTTTTTCATCATCCTCCTGCTTATTTTTAAAAATGATGAGATCTGGACTCCACCCAAGTTGGCATATAAAAAAGAAGGGGGAAAGAAAGTAGAGGCCCAAGCGGCTCCTCTCCCTGCTTTGGCGGTTACCCAGGAGCCACCTCTTCGCGAGTCCTTTACAGTAATCGCGGAGAAGAATATTTTTCACCCGGATCGCAAGGAATTTTCTCTCCTGACCGTGGAATCCGCCAAACTAAAGGTCCGACCGCCCCTTCAACTATATGGAGTGATGATTGCCAACGATGTTCAAACCGCCTCCATCGCCAATCCCACCAAGCCACTCCCCAAAGGAGAAAGGGAAACCAAAACGATCAAAATCGGCGACCAGGTCGGGGATTATAAATTGACCCAAATATTGCCGGACCGGATAGTTCTGGAAGCTCCTGGAGATACCTATGAGGTTTTACTTTACGATCCGAAATCTCCCAAAAAAAGAGCCGCGGTGAAAGCGCCACCGAGACCCGCAGAGAAAACTGGCACTTTGCGCGTTTCCCCGCCATCCCCGTTGCCAAAATCTCCCTCGGCGGCACCTCAGCCGATCCCTATCCCCATTTTACCAAGACCCATGGTGACCTCTTCAGAACCGAAGGTGGAATCAACGACGCCCATGCCGGTGAATCCGGCCCCCATTCCCGACCCAAATATCTTACGGGGTAGAAGGTCCTTAAGGCCCGGACTACCCCCGGGAGATGGGGGCAATTAACATGGTTGAGAAAGGAGTTTCCTGAGAATGAAACTGCTAAAATGTTTAGGGGCGAGCTTTTTTATCTTGTTCTTCACAGCGGGAATTCTTAGCTGTTCGACAGCCAAGGGGCAATTGAAGCGCGAGCCGGCTAAGGAAAGTTTATCAAAACCAGCAGGTGAAGTTGCCCCTCCGATCCCCACCCTGTCCCCTGAAAAAGAAAAAATTCTCGCTAACGAAAAAGAGGCGGTCCCCAAACAAAGTAAACCAGCGGAACCGCGAACTCCTGCTTCTCGGTCCGAGGGATTTCTCCCGCCTCCATCCCCTATACCTCCCTCATCTGCCCCCGCGGCCAAAAGACCGCCAGAGTCGATTTCAGGTTCAAAATTCGTATTAAATTTCGACAATGCCGACCTGTATGAAGTAATCCGCGTCATGGGGAATATGATGAAAATGAATTACATCATCGATCAGAAAGTGAGGGGGATCGTCAATATCCATACTGCGGGGCAACTCAACACCGAAGAAATTTTCCCCCTTTTCCAGTCCATTCTAAAATTAAATGGAGCTACGGCGGTCAAGAAAGGGACCATTTATGAAATCGTCCCCTTGGGGGAAGCCAAAAAGTTATATACCCCACCAACAACTTTTAGGGAGTCGGGGAAAATTCAGCCGGAAGAAAAATATACCATCCAAATCATTACCCTGAAATATATCCCGGTGAATGAAGTTTCCAAAATGATCAAACCTTTCCTTTCC
>JAOUFX010000075.1 GCA_029857975.1 Deltaproteobacteria bacterium
CCGACGGAGCGGATATCATAGAGCATCCTCTCCATAATATCTTGATCATTGGTGATGTGGCTTCCAACGTAAAAAAATCCTTGGACATCATCGAACTCTTCGATCAAGACATTTTTGCTGATATGCGGGTGAGAATTTACCCCATTCTCAACGCCGATGTGAACGAGATCGCCAAGGAAATGGAACGGATTTTTTCTTCCTTTGAGATCAACCTGAAGTCCGGGCGGGGGGTGGGAATTACCTTTACCTCTATCCAGAGGATCAATTCTCTATTGGTAGTGAGTTCCATCCCCGGGATCTTTGAAAAAGTAGAGAGATGGCTCAAGGAACTTGACAAAGTTCCGGCCGAAGGGACGAAGTCAAGCGTTTTCGTTTATTATGTTCAGAACAGCAAAGCCAAGGATTTGGCCGAAGTTTTAAAACAGGTTTACCTTCCCCCCAAAGACCTGAAAAAAGAAGTGAAAGAAAAAGTTGTGACTCCACCCTCTCCCGGGACCCGAGGGGTCAGGCCTACCCCCCCTTCACCGACCGCTCCCCCGTCTCCCCCCCTCAAGGAAGAGGCTGCGTCGTTACCGGGGGGAGCCGCGCTTGAGGGAGAGATTAACATCGTGGTAGACGAAACCACCAATGCCTTGATCATCCGGGCTTTACCCCGGGATTATAAGGCCGTTAGGGAGACCATCAAGAAACTCGATCTTTATCCCAAACAGGTGTTGATTGAGGTCCTGCTGGCCGAGGTGACTCTCGACGACGCGACCAAATACGGATTGGAGTTTTCCACGTTTAAAGCAGGGGATTATTCAGTGGGGATGGGGGGAACCGCTTATTTAGGAGCGATCCCCTCTGCAGAAGCATTCTCTTCCGGCCTCCGCTATTCGATCGCTTCTGCGGAAAAGCTTACCGCCGCCATTCATGCTTCGGCCACGGAGAATCGCCTCAAGGTCATCTCTTCTCCCCATATTCTGGCCTCCAACAACAAAGAAGCCAAAATTCAGATCGGCTCCTCCGAACCTATCCTGACCACTACCTACACCACCCCGGGAGCAACGACCGTGGACACGACGGGTGTGGTTTCAACGGGTGTTGTCGAAGGAACGATCGAATACAAAGATATCGGTGTGATTCTGAGTGTCACCCCGCGGATTAGCGACGGGAAACTGGTTACTCTGGATATATCGATCGAGCAGAGCACGGTATCCCAAAAAGACCTGGGGAATCTTAAGAATGTTCCTTTTTTCCCGAAGAAGACAGCCAAGACCACCCTTTCGATCATGGAGAAGCAGACCATCGTCATCGGGGGATTGATCGAGGAATCAAAAGGAAGGACCTCATCCGGGGTACCCTTTCTGAGTAAAATTCCCATCCTGGGAGCCCTCTTCGGGTACAAAACCAAAGATGACGCTGCGAAAGAGACGATCTTGTTGATGACCCCTCACGTGATCACCGACTTGCAGGAATCGAACCAGGTAACCCAAGAATTTCGGGAAAAGGTACGGGCGATCAAGAAAGAATTAGAAATGAAGGAAAAGGAGAAAAAAAGATAAAATTTAAGCAGGCGAGTATACAAAAAGTCTCCCTTAAGAAACCCGGCCTTTAGATCCTCATCGGGGCCAAGGAAAAGCTGGACAACGAATCCCCCCAAGAATAGAAAATATACCCTTGATCAATCAATATTTTTGCGGTAATGATAATTCTCAATGGAAAATCATTTTCACCGCATTAAAATAAAAACCCAAAGCTTGAATTTTCATTATGGTTCATTCCAGGCTTTAAAAAATATTAACCTCGAAATAAAAGAACGGCAGATCACGGCTCTCATCGGGCCCTCCGGCTGTGGCAAGTCCACTTTTCTACGCACCCTCAACCGGATGAACGACCTCATTCCGCAAACCGGAATTTCGGGATCTCTACTTTTAGATGCCGAAGATATCTACGGGCCCAAAGTCAATCCCGTAAACCTCAGGCAGAAGGTGGGCATGGTTTTCCAGCGCCCGAACCCTTTTCCGAAGTCCATTTTTGAAAACGTGGCCTTCGGTCCCAAAGTACTGGGGACCCAGCGCAAAGCGGACCTTTTAGCAATCGTGGAAAAAAGCCTTAGGGGAGCGGCCCTTTGGGGGGAAGTGTCGGATCAACTGCATCACTCCGCAACGGAACTAACCCTGGGGCAGCAACAGCGCCTCTGCATCGCCAGAGTCTTGGCCATCCAGCCCGAGGTTATTCTGATGGATGAACCATGTTCAGCCCTCGATCCGGTTGCCACATTACGAATCGAGGAATTGATGCAAGAGCTCAAGCGGGACTACACCATCGTCATCGTTACCCATAATATGCAACAGGCGGCCCGGGCATCGGATTGGGTGGGCTTTTTTCTTCTCGGCGAGCTGCTGGAATACGGATCCACCAAGGATGTTTTCACCAATCCCAAAGATCAGCGAACGGAAAATTATATCACGGGAAAGTATGGATGAAGATATGGAGATTATAAGACGGTCACGGTGGGTTTGTTGGATTGGGCTCTTGATCCTCGCGGCGCTCCTCTCCAGTTGTCAGAGGCAGCATGGGGGGTTATCGGTGGTCGGCTCTACTTCCGTAGAGCCTTTTGCCGAAGCGTTGGCTGAAGACTATATGAGTCACCATCGAGGGGAAAAAATCTTCGTCCAGGGAGGGGGTTCCAGCGCGGGCATCCAAGCTGTCCGCACCGGTGCGGCCAATGTCGGAATGTCTTCTCGGAATTTAATGGATGGTGAAAAAGATCTGATCGCCGTACCGATCATCTATGATGCCATTGCGGTGATCGTTCATCGCGATAACCCTTTGAACGATTTAACCCTTAATCAAATCCGAAAAATATTTTCAGCGGAAATCACCCGCTGGAGTGAATTAGGAGGGAGAAACCATTCCATCACCCTGGTAACTCGGGAAGAAGGATCCGGTACCCGGGAGGCATTTCAAAAATTGATCATGGAGAAAAATGAAATAAGCCTGAGCGCCCTCGTTCAGGATTCCAACGGAGCCATCCGGCAGGTAGTGGCCGATGACCGGAATGCCATCGGCTATATTTCCCTGGGACTGGTGAATGACCGGGTAAAGGCTCTCAAAATTGATGGAATCGAGGCCAACGTCGAAAATATCCAGCACCATCGATACAACATCGTCCGTCCTTTCCTGTTTATCTTTAAGTCCCACCCGCAGGGTTTAGCCAAGGATTTTCTCGAATATATTCTGAGCCCGGAGGGTCAGAAACTGCTCATCCAGGAAGGGTTGATCAGCATGAATCCGACTCCCGATTCGAAGAAAGAGGCCAGGCGGTAAAATAATGTCCAAAGAAAAAATCCTGGAAAAAAGTTTTCTCCTCATCGCCCTTTCTTCCATATCCATCCTGGCTTTGATCGCCTTTTTCATTTTTCAGCAAGGAATTCCTTTGATGTGGAAGGTAGGGCTGAATTCGTTTTTGCTGGGCGATCGCTGGTTTCCGAGCAAGGAATCTTTCGGTATCTTCCCGATGATCGTGGGATCCTTCTGGGTGACCCTGGGATCCTTGATCGTTGGCGTACCCCTGGGAATGGCTTGCGCTGTTTTCCTATCTGAACTCACTCACCCCACGATTGCTATGATTCTGCGCCCCATGATCCAGCTTCTGGCGGCTATTCCTTCGGTGATTTATGGCTTCTGGGGGCTGATTGTTCTTGTTCCTCTCATCCGGGATTCATTGGGAGGGCCTGGACTGAGCATTCTGGCCGGCTCGCTTGTCTTGGGGATCATGATCCTGCCCACGATTATCAGCATTTCGGAAGATTCCCTGCGAGCTTTGCCCCGGACCTACAAGGAAGGGGCTTTCTCCCTGGGAGCCACGCACTGGCAGACGATCTGGCGGGTCCTGCTGCCCGCAGCCCGATCGGGGATCGTAGCCAGTATTATCTTGGGTATGGGGCGGGCCATCGGAGAGACCATGGCCATGATTATGATTCTGGGCAATGCCACCCAATTGCCCAATTCCATCCTGAGCAGCGCCCGAACGCTGACCACCAACATCGGGATTGAGATGGGTTATGCCAGCGGGGATCATCGCCAGGCTCTTTTTGCTACGGGCGTGGTTCTCTTTTTTATCATCATGGGCTTGAATTCGCTGGCCTTGATTCTTTCCAGGAAGGGAAGGGCTTGAGTATGAAGATCTCTCGCCACCATACCCAAGGGCTGGCCAAAGGAGTAATTTGGGTAGCAGCCTTTTCCACCCTGGCTGTGATGTTCTGGATCCTGTACCAGGTATTACGGGAAGGTCTCCCACTATTGAACCTCGGCTTTTTCCTTCAAGCTCCCCGCCAGATGGGCCGAGCGGGAGGTATTTTTTCTACCATCATAGGAACCCTAGCCCTGACTGTAGTAGCCATTATCATCGCCACTCCCTTGGGAGTGGGAACTGCTATCTTTCTCCGGGAATACACCCGGGAGAGCCGCGTCAGCCGGATCATCCGCTTCGGCACAGATTGTTTGGCCGGGGTCCCATCGATTATCTTCGGCCTTTTTGGCTTCGTATTTTTTGTGATCTTTTTACGAATGGGTTGGTCCATCCTATCGGGCGGGCTTACCTTGGCCTCTATGATTCTCCCTACGATCATCAGCACCGCGGAAGAAGCCATCAAATCCGTTCCCTACACCTACCGCGAAGTGAGTTTTGCTCTGGGAGGAACCCGTTGGCAAACCATAAGGAAGGTGGTTCTGCCCAATGCGATTCCCGGGATTCTGACCGGAGTTCTCCTGGGCGTCGGGCGAAGTGTGGGAGAGACGGCCGCCGTGATCCTCACCGCTGGGTCCTCCTTTATAACTCCCGACTCTTTATTCTCCCCGATCAGGACCATGGCGGTTCATTTTTACATCCTGGCCCGGGAAGGGATTTCGATGGAGATGGCTTATGCCACAGGAGCTGCCCTGATCCTTTTAATCCTGGCTATCAATACCGTGGCCAATTGGATGATGTACCGTTATGTCCATAAGGCTTGAGGGATCTTCGCTCATGGAAAAGCAAACTAAAATTGCCATCCAGAATTTTCATTTTTATTACGGGACTTTCATGGCCTTGAAAGACCTTAATCTTTCCATCCAGTCCAATCAGATCTTCGCCCTTCTGGGCCCGGCCCGGAGTGGCAAGACGACCCTGCTCAAGAGCATGAACCGCCTCACCGATCTGATTTTCGGGACGAGCCACACGGGGCAGATATTCATCGACAGTCAAGAGATCTATGGTCCGGGGGTTTCCCTCCCGGAATTGCGCCGGCGGGCGGGGATGGTTTTCGACCTACCGACCGCGCTTCCTCTTTCCATTTTCGAAAACGTAGCTTATGGGCCGCGATTTAAAGGGCTCAGAGAGAAAAGCCGATTAGAAGAGATCGTAGAAAAATCACTGCAAGCTGCGGTTCTTTGGGATGAGGTGAAAGACCGGCTGCAGAACTCGGCCTTGAGGCTTTCGGGAGGACAGCAGCAGCGGTTATGCATCGCCCGCGTTTTAGCTTTAGAGCCAGAGGTCATTTTGCTCGATGAACCCTGTTCGGGCCTGGATCCCATTTCCACTGCCAGCATTGAAGAATCCCTCACCCGCCTGAAAGAAATATATACGATCGTTCTCGTCCCTCATAATATTCAGCAAGCCTCCCGCGTGGCCGACCGAGTCGGGTTTCTCCTGGAGGGCAAGATGGTGGAGGAGGGGCCGGCCTTCGAAATCTTTACCCGGCCGAAAAATAAAAAAACCGAGGATTATATCAGCGGCAAATTCGGATAGCAGGGAAAGGAGATACCATGGAAACCCATTTTCAACAGGAATTGAATAAATTGAAGGAAAATCTTCTCAAGATGGCCGGTTTGGCCGAGCAGGCCATCAGTAATGCCGTGGAGGCGCTGGTACAAAGAAATACGTCCCTGGCTGAGAAGACCATTAAGGAAGATGAGAAGATTAATCAAATGGAGATCGTGATCGATGAATGGTGTTTAAAACTCCTGGCGTTACACCAGCCGATGGCCGCCGATCTGCGTTTCATCACTTCGGCTATGAGGATCAATATCGAACTGGAGCGGATTGGCGACCTGGCCGTAAATATTGCCGAGCGGGTGATTTCCTTGAATCAGGAGCCGCAGCTGAAACCCTATATTGATATTCCCCGCATGGCCGAGATCACCCAAGCGATGGTTAAAGACGTGCTGGATGCCTTTGTCAACGGCGATACCAAGCTGGCCCGGGCGGTATGCGAGCGGGATGACCAGGTGGATGCCTTAAATGATCAGGTATTTCGCGAGTTGCTGACGTACATGATGGCCGATCCCAAGACCATCACTCGCGCCGTACACCTGATCATCGTCAGCCGCTGTCTGGAAAGGATTGCCGACCACACTACCAATATCGCCGAAGGGATAATTTTTATGGTGAAGGCCCTGGTCATCAAACACCACGCCGACGCCAAAGCAGAAGAGACCAAGAAATGAATCCGCCTGTTGGTCCAGAAATCAAGAGGGGAGGGGGCGGCATGAAAAAACAAATCGTGACCATTCTGCTCATGCTGGGAGTCATGATCGCGGGGGTTGATAGAATCCCGGCCCAAGACCAAGGGCCTGCCCAAAAGCGGATCATGATCGAACGGGGAGAGAAGGTTAAAGGGCAACGGCTCAAGTTGGTCAAAAAAGTGGTTGAGAGCTATAAAGGGTGTCAGGTTTTATCAGAGGGGGATGAATTAACGGGTCTGGTCATCAACGGGAAAACCTATGGCGATTTTACCATCGTCATCCGCGACGCCAAGCAAACGATTGTTGTGGTCACGGCCGATGGAATAGTCAGTTTCGATTATTAATTCTTCCATCCATTCCTCACAATCTAACCCACAACCTTTTGGAGTTCGATATGAATTGGGCATTCAGCAGGTTGCCGCTATGAAACCTCCAAGGGTGTCCTTTATTCTCTACACAGAATCTGCAAGCAGGTAAATTTCGTTAATCATTCTACACCTCTGAAAGAAAATATCAAATCCGTCTATCCGGAACATTTTTTGAGCCGGATAGGTCCCATATCCAAAAACATCTTGATCTAACCCCTTTAATTTAATACAATCCCTTAAACCTGCGAGCTTCATTTTCTGTCCTTATCCATTAACCCTCAACCTTTACCCAGATGGGTAGACAGGAGGTTGCATGGTTTGGAGATTTGAATAGACCCCATTTCTAAAGAAGAGGTGGGGTTTTATTTTTACGATAAAAGAAGTTTTTTGCGAAGTGAGGACGTTTACCCTGGACCGGATCAAGATGCTCACAGTAACCGATGAGCGGTTCACCCCGCCCAAAGATTTCGAAGTGGAGAATCTCATGCGCTACGGTTTCAAGGTCATACACGATGAACTTTACACAGTAATGGTCAAGATTTCCGCTGATTGGGCCAGGTGGGTTGGAAAGGAGATCTGGCATGAAAACCAGAAGGCAAGAAAAATGAGGGTGGCTGGGCTCGATGAAATTAACGGATGGATATTGAGCTTTGGCCCGGAGGCTGTTGTACTAGAACCTCCAAAATTGCAGGAAATGGTTCGCAAGGATTTATCTAAGAATTTGACGCAATATTCACCGAGCACTGTATCTATGGAATTAATGAAGGAGATGAGGGCGGTATAAATTGGATTTGAGAACCATGGGTGGAGGCCAAATAGTATCTTATTATCTATTATCCTTTGGAGGATGAACATGAGAATCACAGCGATCAGGAGTTTAAGATTCATTATCTTTTTAACTCTGCTATCATTCTTCACCGTGTTTATTGGAATTGTCGACGCTAAGACCCAGTATGTGTCTGATCAACTTATTATTAACATGCGAGAAGGAAAGGGCAATGAATACAAAATTATTAAGATGCTTACGGCGGGTACTCCTCTTGAAATCATTGAAGAGAGTCAACAATACCTAAAAGTTCGAACCCAAAATGGCCAAGAGGGTTGGGTCCTCAAGCAATATATAACCTTGGAAACACCAAAAAATGAAATTATCGCGGGACTGGAAAAAGAAATAGCCCGGTTGAAGACAAAACTCGAAAACTACCAAAAAGATAAGGATTCACTTCAGGAGCAACTTAAAACAGCCAAAGCGGACTATAGCGACAGGATAAAGAATCTCAACCAGAGCATATCCGGGAGCAGGGAGGAGGCAGAGCAAACATCCAAAGAGCTAAAGGAGGTTTCTGAAAAATATAATACATTGGTTGAGCAGTCAAAAAACATTATTGAACTCACGCATGACCGTGATCGGCTGAAGGCAGTAAACAACAGATTAAGCACCGAAACCGAACATCTCCGGAAAGAGAACTCACGGCTTAAATACTTACGACTAATATGGTGGTTCCTCGCCGGCGGTGGAGTATTTTTTGTAGGATGGATAATTGGCAGCGTATCGAGGAAAAAGAGGTCCCTTCAATGGGATTAGGAATAAAGGTAAATGGGGTTACATCTTGAATTGTGAATCAAGTTTGTGAAGGGGGACGCCCTTAAATAATTCAATTGGCGGCGAGGTAAAAAGGGTCAGCGTATTTGGAGGTCAGGCCTTGGTGAAGCCTTCAGTGTATCCTGTCTAGCAGGTGAAAGTCCTTCGTGGAAGGGACAATAATGAATGAGCAGATCAAGGAAGGAAAGGAGCACGAGATGGCTTTCAAAACTATAAAGTTTGAAGAACCCGAGAGGGAAATTGGCCTCATTACGCTCGACCGTCCCGAGCGCCTGAATGCCCTGAGCCTGGATATGGTCGAGGAACTACAAATTCTCTTCGGCCAGCTTTACAACCGGCAGCAGGTGCGGGTGCTCATGATC
>JAOUFX010000037.1 GCA_029857975.1 Deltaproteobacteria bacterium
GCCAAAATAGCAATGCTGTCTGGACCGTATTGGGTCAGGATTTCCTGCAAACGGGAGACGACATGATCCAATGCGGCCTCCCAGCTTGTCTCGACCAGGCCTTCTTTCCCCCTGAGGAGCGGCTGGGTGAGACGATGGGGACTGGTCACGAATTCATGGGCGCTGTATCCTTTAAGGCAGAGTTTGCCCTCGCTTACGGGAGAGGTTTTTAGGGGGAGAGTTCCGATCAGCCTCCCGTCCAGAACCTGCAGAGCGATTCCGCAGCCGCAGCCGCAGTAGGGGCAGATGGTGGGAATGATCCGATAGTTCACGGCAGGCTTCCTTTCTCGGCAAGACCCGTCCGGTGGAAAGGGGATGGTTCGCCTTCCTTTCCCGGTTTAAACCCGAAGAGTTTCTCCACGATCTGATTTCCCCCGCGGTAGAACAGCCTCAGGGGAATTCCTGCGGGGCAGGCTTCTTCGCAAAGCCCACAGTCGATACAAAAACCGGCCAGGTGAGTCGCCCGGACCAGATGAAAGGATAAATCCGGGGGAATTTGCCCGGCAGGGATCAAATCTTCATCTTCCAGGCTGCACTCCTTGCAAACATAGACCGGGCAGGTATTCCGGCAGCCGTAGCATTTTATGCACTTGGCGAATTCTTCCTTCCAGCGCTGGAACCGATCCTCCAGATTCAGGACATCCGGTTCTACCCCGGCTGGATCTTGGCCGCTTTCCCTTGGAGAAAAAGAAGGTCTATTCCCATTGCCGGTCGGAGAACAGAGATAAGAACACTGGGTTGGTTCCCCCAGATCGGAACGGCAGCAGGCCAGGGGAAGGATCAGGATTTTCTCCGGGTTGATCTGGTTCCGTTTGATCAATTCCTGTAAGGCTCTCTGATCACATTCTCTGGCCAAAAGGCCGAGGCGAACCCCGGGGTGGGCCCGGGTGATTTCCACGAGAATTTTCGGCAAAGGGTAGCGAGGAATAGGATCATGGCTGATTAAGCTGGCTAATCCGTGGAGATCCTCCGGTGAGAACAGATAGGGAAGGAGATGACCCCCTATCTCCCTGTAGCCCAAAAATCCGCATATCTTCCCGGTCAGAAACAAAGCGTGGACGACTTCCTGGGTACTGTTCATTGCCCTTCCTTCGCGAGGAAATAGGCGGGACTGCTGGTCATTCCCCGCTTCAGGGGAGAGGGCCCGAGTTCCCGCATCCTGTGAACAAAGGCGGTTACCGCTTCGGCAAACTGGGCGGACTCGGAGGAGGAAACCCAGGTCACATTCAGTCTATCGGGATGGATCCCGATGAAGTTTAAAAGCTCCTTCAAAAAAGCCATCCGTTTTTGGGTCATCGTATTACCCTCCAGGTAATGACAATCCCCGAGGTGTCACCCTCCGACGAAAACCCCGTCCATGCCTTTTTGAAAGGCTTTAATGACGTGGTGGGGGGAAACAGTGGCGGAACACATGACCCGGATGACCCGAAGATTGGGCGGATACTGGATTCGGCTGACCCCCGTCAGGTCTGCGGCCGCATAGGCACACCAGTTGCACAGGAATGCCAGAATACGAGGTTCAAAAGGATGGTTTGGCATCATCTTCTCTCCTTGCCTAAAACCCTATTGCCTGATCGATCATCGAATAGAGTTGCCGGCTCCCAAAGCCCATGAGTTGGGCGCTCCCGGAGGGGCAGGTGGCGGCGCAGGCACCGCACCCCTTGCAAAGAGCCGAATTGACCAAGCAGATATGGGCCGGGGGATCATAAGTTATGGCTTCATAGGAACAGACCTTCAGGCAACTCTGGCAGCCGATGCAGGTTTCAGGGTTGATCAACGCGACAACGCCGCCGGCCCGGATCGATTTCTGGGATAATACGGTAGCCGCTTTGGAAGCAGCGGCCAGAGCCTGGGTGATGGCCTCATCGATCGGTTTGGGGTAATGGGCCATGCCGCAGAGGAAAATGCCGTCTGTAGCAAAATCGACAGGCCTCAACTTCGCATGGGCTTCGACGAAGAACCCTTCACTGTTCCTGGGAACTTTGAACGCCCGGGCCAACTTTTCATTGTTTTGGGGAATGACAGCCGTGGCCAGGTTGACGATATCCGGCTCCATCACCAAGGGAAGCCCTACGATGGGGTCGGTAACGGTTACCTGAAGCCTTCCGTTTACGGCCTCCACCTTGGGTTTGTTCTCCAAATCATAGCGGATGAACAGAATTCCTTTCTCCCGAGCTTTGCGGAAGAGGTCTTCTCTCTGTCCATAGGTTCGAATGTCCCGGAAGAGAATGAAAATTTCCATTACCGGGTTGCTTTCTTTGAGTCGCAAGGCCCGGTGGAGCGTCGAGGTACAGCAGATTCTGCTGCAATAAGGGCGCTCTGGCGTGCGGGACGCCGTACAGAGGATAAAGACCGCACTTCTCCAGCTTTTTGCTGAATCGGGATTTTCGGCCAGGAGGTCGTCCAGCTCGTGCCAGACGGTAACTTTGGGATTGTGGCCGTAAAGATATTGGGTGGTGGAGCTGGGCTCGGCTCCCGTTGCCAGGATGGCAACGCCGTGCTCGATCACTTCCTCGGTGGAAAGGAGAGATTTAAAATTTCCCACAAACCCTTCCACCCCCACGACCTCACTTTTCAGGTGGACCTGAATTCTTTTATCCTCTTTCACTTTTTGCCCAAGCCGGCGCAGCCAAGCCTGAACATCTTCTCCTTTCCAGGTTTCCCGGATCTGCCGGGCCTGGCCCCCAAGCTGGTCTTCTTTTTCCACGACATGGGAAGAAAATCCCTGTCTGGCTAGGCTCAAGGCAGCGGTCATCCCGGCCAGACCCCCGCCGATGATCAGTGCCTTTGGCGTGACTGGGAATGAGTTTTCGGCCAGAGGAATGATCCGGTTGGCTTTGGCCACGGCCATGCGGACCAGGTCCTTGGCCTTCTCCGTGGCCGCCAGGGGAAGGTCCTGATGGACCCAGGAGCACTGGTCCCTGATGTTGGCCATCTCCAGGAGGTATTTATTTAGGCCGCTGCGCCGGAGGGTTTCCTGGAAAAGAGGTTCGTGGGTTCTGGGCGAACAGGCCGCCACGACGACGCGGTTGAGATTCTGTTTTTGGATAACCTCCTTCAATTGGTCCTGGGCGTCCTGGGAGCAGGAAAAGAGGTTTTCCTGGACGTAGGCTACATTCGGCAGGGACCGGGCACACTCCACCACCTCTGGAACTTTGACTACTGCCCCTATATTGGTCCCGCAATTGCAGACAAAAATCCCTATCCTGGGTTTCTCCTGGGCAACCTCTTTCTCCTCGGGGAATACTTCCAGGCGGGACAAAGCCCCCCGGCTTTCAGCCAGGCCGGCCGCCGCGGCAGCAGCAGCCGCACTGGCCTCCATCACGGCGAAGGGAATATCCTTGGGACCCGGGAAACAGCCTACCGAGTAGACTCCCGGGAGGTTGGTATCAACAGGAGCAAAACTGCTCGTCCGGGCGAAGCCGTGCCGGTCCAGCTCGACTCCCAGCCTTCCGGCCATCTTCCGCGCATCTTCGGGAACCTTCAACCCCACGGAAAGGACCACAAGGTCAAAATCCTCTTCCCGAACCCGGCCCTCCTCATCCACGTAGCGGATGGAAAGGTCCTGGGCTCCCGGCCTGGCGTACACGCTGTGAACGCGGCACCGTATGAAACGAACTCCCTTTCTTTCGGCCTGGTGAAAGTACTTCTCAAAATCTTTCCCATACGTCCGGATGTCCATATGAAAGATGGCAGTCTCCAAGGGAGCGCGAGAGTGCTCTTGGGCGATAAGCGCCTCCTTGATGGCGGCCATGCAGCAAACTGCCGAGCAATATCCGTGGTCAATGCGGTGAATATCCCGGGATCCCACGCATTGGAGGAAAGCCATCTTTTTTGGGGGGGTGTGATCAGAAGGTCTGACCAGGCGGCCCATAAAGGGGCCGGAGGCGGAGAGGATTCGTTCCAGTTCCAGGCTGGTGATGATATTGGGATACTTTCCGTAGCCGAAAATATCCAGGCCCGAGGGGTTGAAAGCCTCAAAGCCCGGAGCCAAAATGAGGGAGCCCACTTGAAGAATTCGTTCCTGAGCCTTTTCTTCAAAATCGATCGCCCCGGTGGGGCATAGTTTTTCGCAGATCCGACATTTCCCTTTTTGAAAGTACAGGCAATGGACGGCATCGATGGCATATTTCAGGGGAATGGTCTGGGGATATTTCAGGTAGACGGCCTTGCGATCGCCCAGAGCGGCGTCAAAGTCATTCCTCACCTTGCGGGGGCATTTCTGCGCACAAAGACCGCAGGCGATGCACCGGTTCATATCCACATACCGGGGCCATTGCCGGGTCTGAACTTCAAATTTCCCGGGCTGCCCGGCGATCCCCTCCACTTCGGTTAAAGTCAAGACCTCGATGTTTTTATTCCGGCCGACCTCGACCAGTTTGGGCGAGAGGATTCACATGGAACATTCATTGGTGGGAAAGGTCTTGTCCAGTTGGGGCATGACCCCGCCGATCCCGGGGGACCGTTCGACGAGGTAGACGAAAAAACCGGAACAAGCCAAGTCAAGGGCCGATTGCATTCCGGCAATCCCTCCGCCCACAACCATCACCGCTCCGATGGGAGAAAGACTTTTAGGATCCATCAAATTTCCTTTCTTCAGGGACGGGAAGGAATTTCTTTTACAAATCTCTCCAGAGCCTGTTTTGCATCTCCTGAAACCCAAGGGATGACCTGGATCCCCCATCCGTTCAAAAGGCGCATGGAAAAATCATCAATCCCTCCACATATGACCTTGCTGACCTTTCGATCGGAGAGGCTTCTGGCCCGCTGGATGGAGTTGCTTTCTTCCATCCCGATAGGGATCATTTCGACAATTCTTCCTTCTTCTATTTTGGCCAGCAGAAATTTGCCGGCACAATCAAAGCGCGGAGAGATTTCTGAGCCGAATAGAGGCAAGGCTACGATCATCGAGAACCCCCCTGCTGGTGACAGAGCAATATTCAGACCAGTCCCGTTAGATAGAAAATCAGGTAGTATTTTGCGGCCTTAAGAATTATGGGCGGGGAAAGAAAGGTTGCAAAAAGAAATTATAGTGGGGCAGAATGCAATGGCATTGCAAGGAATGGTTGTAATTTGCAATCTCAGGCTTTAATCCCGAAACGCCTGATCTTCCGCCAGAGGGTGCTCTTGTCGATTCCCAGTTCCTGGGCCGTCTTCTTTCTGTGACCCCTGTGTTTGTGGAGGGTCTCCATAATCATTTGGGCCTCGGTCCGTTGGAGAAGAGGAACGGAAGGAAGGGGCACGGGTTGGGGGGGTTGTTTCCAGCTTGACTGTAAGAACTCCTGGGGCAGGTGAGAAAGCTGAATCTCCGGCCCGCGGCAGAGAATAAAGGCATACTCCAGGATGTTTTCCAGTTCCCGGATGTTTCCCGGGAACCCGTGAGTCATAAAAAGATCCATGACCTCCGGCCGAACTCCCAGGACATTTTTCCCCCGTTTCAGGTTAAGGCGATGGATGAAATGGTCCACCAGCAAAGGGATATCCTCCCGCCGCTGGCAGAGGGGAGGGAGGTGGATCCTGATTACATTTAACCGGTAATAGAGATCCTCGCGGAAAGTTCCCTGTTTCACCATTTCGCTTAGGCTCCGGTGGGTGGCGGCTATGATGCGGACATTGGCCTTTTTCGGCGCTGTCCCCCCCAGGGGCTCGTAGACTCTTTCCTGCAAGACCCGCAGGATCTTTACCTGCATGATCGTGGAGAGATCACCCACTTCGTCCAGGAAGATCGTTCCTCCTTCGGCCAGGGCAAACCTCCCCGGTTTATCCTTTTTGGCGTCGGTGAAAGCTCCTTTGACATAACCGAAGAGCTCCGATTCCAGCAGAGTTTCCGGAAGGGCGCCACAGTTTACCACGATTAAAGGATTGTCCTTCCGGGGACTCAAGGCATGGATGGCCTGGGCAAAGAGCTCTTTTCCCGAGCCGCTCGGACCCTCGATCAATACGGTGCCCTCGCTCTCGGCGATGTCGGGAAGGATGGAGAAAATTTTCAAAATCGCTTCATTCTTGCTGATGATATCCTGGAAGGTATATCGATTGAGAACCTCTTTGCGTAATTCTTCGACAGTTGAAAGATCCCGGAAGGTAACCACCCCGCCGATGGGTTGCCCTTCTTCATCTTTGAGGACCGACGATCGAATGCTGAGGGGTATCTTTTTCCCCGCGCGATTAATGATGTTTACGATTTGGTCGAATTGGGCCTTCCCCGTCTCTAAGGTTTCCCGTACCAAACACCCGGATTCGCACCGGTTGGCGTGCATCACCTCATAGCACCTGTGGCCGATGGCTTCCCCCCAGCGGAATCCGGTGATCTTCTCTGCCGCCTTATTGAAACAAGTAATCCGCCACTCGCTGTCAACGGTGAAAACTCCTTCGCTGATGCTCTCCAGAATGGTTCGCAGGCAGCCGTCTCTCCCAATTAGATTGGCGCGATTCTTTGGCTGGATTCTTTCACTACTCATTTTTGGAACCAAAAGATGTATTGAACCTTTCAGGGATAGGGCGGACCCACCGCCCAAGATTTCTCGGCATCTTTCTACATCCGCTTTTCCCAGGCTACCATTTTATTAGGAGACGTAAAAGATTGACCGGCGACCAAAACTGAGAAGAATCACCCATTCGAAAATGAATATTTTTTTGTAACACTTTAGCTCTTTGAAAAAAGACTACGTTTTGTCATTCCCGTGAAAACGGGAATCCAGAACCCAGCAGGAAAAATCCTGGATTCCTGCTGAAGTTTACCCTCGCGAAAGCGGGAGCAGGAATAACGCCCTTAAAAATGTCTTTGTTTGGGATGTTTTTCAAACAGCGAAAATGGTATATTTTTTTAATTATACCCCAAATAATTGGCGACTGGAACTTCAAAAGGCATATCCGGCTACCTCCTTTCTTTTTTTTCATCTTGCCTACGGTCAGATTCTATTATTCCCCAGGCCTTACTACGGAGATCAATGCCAAATCAGTAATGATATTTGCCGGCGATTTTGCCCCGGGCCCGACTCGCTCATTTCTTCACCAGATTGATCCGCCGGACCCCCCTTATTTGCCGAAAAGTAGCCCCCTGGGCGATGCACCGCAAAGCTTCCTTTCTATCGATAACGATTGTCCCCGATAAAACATCTATCCCATAATTGAAAAGAAAGGGAGTAAGGGGAGAGGTTCCTGGCTTTTTTCTTCAATTCCGGGATAAAAGGGAAATGCCCTATTATGGCAACGTCTGCACCCGCCCCCTTTTCCATGAGGATTTGCGAAGCGTTTTTCTCTCCCCATTTTTCTTCATCGATCTCGATGAGAGAATTGATCGCCGCCATTCCGATGGAAGATTCCATCGCGTAATCCGAAAGGGCATACTCTGCCAGTTCCAACGCGCTTTTTTCGATCAAGCGGCCGACATCTTTAACCCCTTGCGGATGCCCCTCGTCCCTGAAAGTGGAAACTAGCCCGCAGCCCCGGCTTACCACCCCTGTCCAGTAAGCTCCGGTCAGAACCTCTTGGACCGGATGATCTTCACCTTTCAAAGAAGCGATCAGGTTTGAGAGAATTTGCATTTTTTGAACCTCATTTCTCGATTGCGGCTCTTTCTTTGATACGGGCACCCCGATGGAGCGTCTTAGTATTCCTGCTGAATTCTGCGGGCAAAAACCTTTTGCGCCAGGAAGAAGAGCATTCAGGTAAATCCGGCTAGAATCAGAAGATCCAGATAGCGGTGCATCAGTCCTCCGTCAGGAAGCAACGACTGCCGCAGGGCATCCACAGAGTAGGTGAGGGGCAGGCAGAACCCGACAACCTGGAGGATAACAGGCATAGCATTTACGGGGAAAAATACGCCGCACAAAAAAACCATGGGAAAGCGAAAGAAATTAGCCATGGTCATGGCTTCAAAAATCTCTCTTACCCCAACAGAAATGAGGATTCCGATCAGGGCAAAGGATACAGAGGATAGAATCAGCGCGAGAGCCAGCGACAGCGGGTTCGTGATCTTCAGACCGAAGAATAAGGTGACCAGGACCATGGACACAAAACCCATCAGGAGACCGAAAAAAGCACTCCCCAGCGTTTTGCCCACGAGGATGGTCCGCAGGCTTAGGGGGGCCATCAAGAGCCGTTCCAGGGCCTCGGTGCGCTTCTCGAAGGTAATGACGATGGCCGCCATGGAAGTGGCTGAAAAGAGGATTGTCAATCCTACCAGACCGGGAATAACCTCTTCGATCCCCTGGGGATTCCTAAAATAGAAGGCCAGAATGAAGACGACGGGCAGCATCAGTCCCCAACTGATCAGCGGAGGTTTAAGGTAATAGGCCTTCAGGTCCTTGCGGGCAATATAATAAATTTTCTTGATTTCTTTTCTCATCATCCCCCGCCTCCCATCTTCTGGGGTTTATCCACCCGCATGATCTCGCCATCCACTCCAGTAAGCTTCACAAAAGCATCTTCCAGCGAGGGGGTCAAGGTTTGGATGGAAAGAATCTGCATTTTTTTCCCGCTTAAGTGAGCAACAATTGGGGGGAGGGCCTGATGGACGGATTTCCCGATCAAATGGATTTTTCCCTCCACCAAAGTTGCCTTTTCTACGCCCGGAATCGATTCCATCTCTTTCGGGAGGGAATCGAAAAGCGGATGGACCTTCATCTCCAGGATTTCGACTTCCTGCACCTGATTTTTCAGTTTCGCGGGCGTGTCGATGGTCCGGATCTTACCCTTGACGATGATGGCGATCCGGTCGCACAGCTCCTCCGCCTCTTGGATCAGATGAGTGGTAAGGAAAACAGTGACCCCCTTTTCTTTCAGCTTCCTGATTACTTGCCGCAACCCCCGCGCGCTCATCACATCCAGACCTGTGGTGGGTTCATCCAGGAAAAGTAGGCGGGGGCGATGAACCAGGGCGGCAGCAATGGTCAGGCGCCGCTTCATGCCCCGGGAGAAAACTTGGAACTTGTCGTCCTTCCTTTCAATCAAGCCAAAATCTCGAAGAAGCTCTCCAGCCCTTGCCCCCCATTCTTTTTTCGGAAGGCCGTAGAGCTGGGCCATGTAGACCAGGTTTTCCCATGCGGTAAGTTCTCCGTAAAGGTTAGAGGCTTCGGGAACAACTCCCACCGTCTCTTTTGCCCGAACCGGGTCTTTTAAAATGGAAACCCCATTAAGGGTGGCTTCCCCGGAGGTTGGCCGAGTCAGCCCCACGAGCATCCGGATGGTGGTTGTCTTGCCTGCGCCGTTGGGTCCCAGGTAGCCGAAGATTTCCCCTTCATGAACAGAGAAACTGACGGCATCCACGGCCACAAGGTCTCCATATTTCTTGGACAGTCCCTCCAAACAAATGACCTCTTCCATTATATCTCCTTCTTTTCTACCTGCCCTCCTTATTTCACCTTTGCCTCTACACCACATAGACTAATTCAAGGAATAAAAATTCCCGCCATCAGCCGGGTCCCCAGAGCCAACAGGATGGCGATCGATAAAGTGAAGAAGATGGTTAAAAGAGCCCCCTTTTTCCCGATCTCCTTCCAGAGAGCGGCAATCGTGGCCAGGCAAGGGATGTAAAAGGTCACAAAAACCGCGAATACCATCACCTGGGTTTTCGTCATTACCGTGAGAACTTGGGTGGTCCCGAGGGCCTGCGTCAGCATGATCAGGGAGAGTTCTTTCCGCAACAGGCCAAAGATGAGAGTTGTTCCAACGAAAACCGGTAGGCCGAGGAGTTGGGTCAAGGGAGATAAGAACCAGTTGATATGTCTCTCAACACCCCCATACTCCATCAGAGCCAGGAAGGCGCTTCCACCAATCAGAAGGGGCCAGGCGACGACGATAAATTCTCTTATACGATACCAGGATTTCTTCAAGGTATTACTCATTGGGGGTAACTGGTAGGCAGGGATCTCAAGGATCAATCCCAGGCTGGCCTCTGGATAGATAGCGGATAGGACCTTCCCGGCAACGGCTATGACCAGAATGTTAAGGGCAAAAATCGCCAGGGCGGCATTGGGGTTGATGAAAAAGGCGACCAGACCAAAAATGATCGTAATTCGAGCTGCACATGGAATCATGGTGGTCAAAATGGAGACAATAAATCTGTGTTGGGGAAACTCCAGGATTCGTGTGGCCATCACCGCCGGGACGCTGCATCCGTACCCGAGGATAAGAGGAATAATTGCTTTGCCATGGAGACCGATCTTGTGCATGAAGACATCCATCAGGAAAGCCACCCTCGGCAGATATCCAATGTCTTCAAGGATAGAGAGACCGATGAGAAAAGGGACGAGATAAGGAAGGACAATGGCAATGCCTCCCGCAATACCCTGTAATATCCCCTTTGAGAGGAAAAGGGGTAAGCTTCCCTGTCCGAAAAGGTTCTCCAATTGACCTATCCAGTGATTAAAAAGTCCCATTAAAGGTTCTTCAATGTATCCGCCAATACCGAAGATGAAATTGAAGAAGCCATAAAAGACAGCCGCCAGAATCAAATAACCGAAGAAATTATGCATGACCCAGTGATCGATGGCCATGCGAATGTCCTTCTTGGGGGGATGGATAACTGTGGAAACCTTTTCAAATAGGTTCATGGCCAGGGCATGGCGTTCGGAAGAGATCACCTCGTCCGAAGGGCTACCATGCATTTCCTCCAATTTATTTTGAAAAGGTTGAATCTGGCTGTATAAATCGCCGGACGGCTTTATCTCTTTCAAGAAAGACTCATCCTTTTCAAGCAGTTTGATTGCCAGAAATCGCGGTGACACTTTTTCATCGACCCGCTTTTCCGCAGCCAGGAAGGTGGTTATGGGATGGATAACTTTCTCAATGTCTTTGCTGAATTTCTGAACATTTCCCCTCTTTTTTCCTTCCCAAACTTTTAATACCTCGACAAACAACTCTCGGATCCCCTTTCCGGTTATGGCAATAGCTTCGACCACCGGGATGCCGAGGATGGCGGAGAGCTTCCGGGTATCAACTTGAATCCCTTTTCTCCGGGCCTCATCCATCATATTCAGGCAAAGGACCATGGGAATTTCCAGCTCCAGGAGCTGGATAGTAAGCTCCAGGCTTCGGCAAAGGAGGGAAGCATCGGCCACATTGATGACCCCATCGATTTCTCCG
>JAOUFX010000723.1 GCA_029857975.1 Deltaproteobacteria bacterium
TTGAGCGCTTCGATGGCCGTTTCGAGGCCGATTTTGTTCCGATACTTGAAACGGTCGGCGATTGTTTTTTCCGGGGTATAGATGCGCACTGGAACACCGTCTATTTTATGCGTTTGGATTCCAAGGGTGAAGGCTTGTTCTGAGAACCAGAAGATCCGAAGGGGTGGATGATCCAGCTTGGGAGCCGGCATTCCGCAATCAACATTTCGCAATTCCCGAGGCCCGCCCGTTTCATGGCTTGTATCATGAGGGCGGAACCCGAATGCGGTGATGCTCCCCCGGAAACCGGGAGGGGGATGAAGAACGGGTTTGGAGAGGATCCGCGCTGGAGGCAGGGCAGGGTAGGTCAGACGGCAAGGTAGGTACGGCCGATTTTCTCATCTTTCAGGAAATCCTGAACTGTCCCCTCATATTTTATCGTTCCTTTTTCCAGGATATAGAGCCGATCGCTCAAGTCGAGGGAGAACCTTTGGTTTTGTTCGCACAGAAGAATCGTCATTCCCTCCTGACGCAATTTGGCGATCTGCTCCCCGAGCTGATGAACCACGAGGGGGGCCAGGCCTTCGGAGGGCTCGTCCAGCAGGAGAAGGTCGGGATTGCTCATGAGCGTCCGGGCGATGGTGAGCATCTGTTGCTCCCCCCCGCTTAAATACCCACCCCTCCGGCTCTGGATGGGCTTCAGGGCCGGGAAGAGGTCAAAGACCCTTTCCAGGGTCCAGACGTTTTGCTCTTTCCTGCCCGGCTGGATGGCCACGTCAAGGTTTTCCCACACGGTCAAATCGGAAAAGATCCTCCGATCCTCGGGGACAAAACCGATTCCCAGCCGGGAAATCTCGTGCGTCGGCTTCCCGGCGATCTCTTCGCCCCTCCACTTGATGGAGCCGGATTTCGGGGGCGTTAGACCCATGATGGACCTGAGGGTCGTGGTCTTCCCCACTCCGTTCCGCCCCAGGAGGGAGATGACTTCTTCCTCTTCAACCTTCAGGGAAACGCCGAACAGGATCTGGCTCAAGCCGTAGGCCGTGTATATATCGTTGACCTCAAGAATCATCGCCGTTCCCCCAGGTAGACCTTCTGGACTTCGGGATTCCCGTGGACCTCCTCGGGAGTCCCCCCGGCGATCAGCCGCCCCTGGTGCAGGACCATGATCCGCTGGGAGATGGAGAAGACCACTTCCATGTCGTGCTCCGTGAAGAGAAGGGTGAGACCTTTCTCCCGGGTGATCTTCCCGATCAATTCCATGGTTTGGTGCGTCTCCTGGGCGGACATTCCCGCCGTCGGTTCATCCAGGAGGAGAAGCTCGGGCTCGCTGGCCAGGGCGATTCCCAGTTCCAGCTGCTTTTGAAACCCGTAGGAGAGAGACCCGCTCACCGTCTGAGCATATTCCTGGAGGCCGACTCTCCGCAGAATTTCCTCGGTCTCCTCCTGAAAGAACGACTCCACAGGCCGGAAGAAGGTAAGGCTCTTTCCCCGGTGGACCAGCACGGCAGCCTGGATGTTCTGGAAAACGGTCAGCCGGGGAAAAATGTTGGTCCGCTGGAAAGAACGTCCGACGCCCAACCGGCAGATCTGGTGGGGGGGGCGGCTGGTGATGTCCAGACCCTTGAAGGTCAATTTCCCCTCATCGATGGGCAGGTGGCCGGTAATCAGGTTAAAAAGGGTGGTCTTGCCCGCACCGTTGGGGCCGATGATGGAGCAGATCTCCCCCTTGGGGATGGAAAAGCTCACCCCGTCGATGGCCACGAATCCGTCGAAGGATTTCTTGACCTTTTCGACTCCGAGAATCATCGATTCCCTCCCGGGCGGGCAAAGCGAGCCTGCAGGAAACCCATGATTCCCCCCGGGAAGAAGAAGAGGAGAAAAGCCATGGTGAACCCCAGGATCACCGGCCAGTGTTCGGTGTAGGAGGTGACTTCCATCCTCACGAAGATCAGGACGGCGGCTCCCACGACAGGGCCGAAGAAGCTATAAATGCCCCCCAGGAGGGTCATGATGAGCACCTCCGCAGAGGCCGGCCAGAATAGGATGTCGGGGAAGACGCTGTGGTTGAAAATCCCGAAGAGCGCGCCGGCAATGGCGGCAAAGACCCCGGAAATCATAAAAGCGATCAGCTGGAAAAGCTTCACGTGGATCCCGATGAATTGGGTGCGCTCGGGATTTTCCCGGATGGTGGTGAGAATCCGCCCGAAGGGGGAGTTCACCACCTTGCGGAGGAGAAACAGGGATCCGGCCACAACCCCCAGGGTGAAATAGTAAAATCGGACCTTGGAATCCAGGAACTGGGGGAAGGGGACTCCGACGAAACCGTTGTCCCCGCCGGTCAGGGAATTCCACTTGAAAGCCATCGCCCAGACGATCTGCGAAAAGGCCAGGGTCAGCATGGCAAAGTACACCTTGGTCAGGCGCACACAAAAGAAGCCGATGACCAGGGCGGAGATTCCTCCCAGGGCGCCTGCCGCGGCAAAGGCCAACGGGAAGGGGACCGAAGCCTTCTTCATCAGGAGGGCGCAGGTGTATGCGCCGATCCCGAAGTAAGTCGCGTGGCCGAAGGAAACCAACCCGGTGTAACCCAGCAGAAGGTTGAGGCTTACCGCAAAAAGGCCGAAGATGAGGATGTCCGTCCCCAAGAAAACGTAGAACCGGGATTCGGTCAGGGGG
>JAOUFX010000725.1 GCA_029857975.1 Deltaproteobacteria bacterium
AATGAAATAACGTTTTTTATTTGCTTGATTTTTTCATTCTATGTCTAATGTTTTGAATGGTGATTATATTAGTCTATCCAGCGATCGCTCAGAGAGTGACAGAAGGATGACACCAGATTTAAGGAGATAGACAGCTCCCTGTAAAAATCGCAAACCAAAATCAAATATTAACGGTTTAACCCCTTACCTGAAAAGGAGGAAAATATGGCGACACGTAAAGCAACTGCCAGATGGTATGGCACGCTGAAAGAAGGCAACGGCCTAATGAAATATGGTGAAGTTGAAGGCCCTTTTACATTTGCATCGCGTTTTCAAGAGGGCAAAGGCACAAATCCTGAAGAGCTTGTTGGAGCTGCACATTCTGGATGCTTTTCAATGTACCTTGCCGCTATCATGAGTGCGGATAATTTTACACCTACAAGCGTACAAACAACGGCTTCAGTTCATTTGGGAGAAGATGACGGCCCGAAGATTACCAGTATTGACTTAGATTGTAAAGCAGAGGTACCCGGCCTGGATGCTGATAAATTTGCTCAATATGCTCAAAAAGCCAAGGAGAAATGCCCAATTTCAAGACTTTTTGCCGGTACAAAAATCAATCTTTCAGCGAAATTGATTGGATGATCTTTAGGTGCTCATCTATACTATCTTTTCGGATATTGCGGATTGATCGACAAAAAGGAAAGGAGAATAGAAGATGGTCTGCAAACTAAAAAATCAGAGGCAATCGCTACTGGCTGTCATTGCACTCAGTGTGATGCTTATGATGACCTCATGCGTCACGGTCGGCGAGGAAATGCACTCAACGCCGGAATTCAAGGGAAAAATCGCGAGAAGCTATGAAGACAGTCAGGAGTGGTGGCCGGATCCGAAAGAGCCTCCGGAAGGTGCCCCCAATGTCATCATCTTTCTTTTGGACGATGTGGGCTTTGCCCAAATTGGAAGTTTCGGCGGCCTCATCGAGACCCCCAACATCGATCGCCTGGCCGCCAATGGTTTGCGCTACAACAATTTCCACACGACGGCTCTGTGCTCTCCGTCCCGTGCCTCTCTGATGGCCGGTCGCAATCCGCACTCCATCGGGCTGGGCAGCCATGCGCTCACGGCCATGGGTTTTCCCGGCTATAACGCCATCGTTCCCGAGACCGCCAAATCAGTAGCCAACTATCTACAGCAAGCTGGCTACGTGAACTACGCTTTGGGCAAATGGGATCACACGCCGCTTTACGAGGTGTCCCAGGTCGGTCCTTTCGAACGCTGGCCCAGCGGTGAGGGATTCGATCATGCCTATACCTTCATGGCCGCTGATGTTCACCAATTCATCCCAGTGATGTGGAACGACCACACTCCGGAGCCTTATCGTAAAACCTACCATCTGGATAAGGATCTGGCCGACCGCGCCATCAACTGGATCACCGGCCACAAGTCCATCAAACCAAACCTGCCCTTCATGATGCTCTGGGCCTCAGGGTCCATGCACTCACCCCACCATGCGCCGCCCGAGTACCTGAAGAAGTACCGGGGTAAGTTTGACATGGGATGGGACAAGGCCCGCGAGATGATCCTGGAGAATCAGAAGAAACTCGGCATTGTCCCGCCGAACACCAAACTCACCGAACGGATCGATGAGATTCCCGCCTGGGATTCCCTCAACGATCGGGGTAAAAAGCTGTATGCGCGCCAGATGGAGGTCTTTGCAGCCCAGATGGAACTGGTGGATTTTCAGATTGGCCGAGTCGTCAAAGAACTGGAAAGAATTGGTGAACTGGACAACACATTGATTATTGTGACCGCCGACAACGGCGCCAGTGGCGAAGGCGGGTTGGCCGGAACGTTTAACGAGACCTATGTGCTGAACGGCCTCCAGACACCGTTCAAAGTCAATTTGCGGTACTACGACCGGTGGGGAGACGAAACCACCTATCCGCACTATCACGCCGGCTGGGCCATGGCAGGAAATACGCCTTTCCGCTACTTCAAGCAGAGCGAACACCGCGGGGGCCAACATGATGCCTTAGTCGTCCATTGGCCCAAAGGAATCCAGGCCAAAGGCGAGATCCGGAACCAGTACCACCACATCATCGACATCGCCCCCACCATCCTTGAGGCTGTCGGCGTCTCCATGCCGGAAACGTATCACGGAATCAAGCAGCAGCCCATGAATGGTGTCTCCATGTTATACTCTTTCAACGATGCCAATGCCCCCGACCAAAAACAGCGCCAATACTATGAGATGTTTGGCAATCGGGCCATCTGGGCTGACGGATGGAAGGCCGTCACCCTGCACGCCAAGCGCATGCCCTGGGACGTCAATGTCGTACTCCCGTTCGATCTGGATGAGTGGGAGCTGTACCATGTGGCCGTAGATTTCTCCGAGAGCACCAACGTGGCCGACCAGTACCCTGAGAAACTCGCCGAACTCCGAAAAATGTTCGATGAAGAGGCCTGGAAGTACAATGTATACCCCCTTCACGACGACATGATTATGCGGCTCGCCAAGCAGCAGGATCGTTTGTTCGGTGACCAGAAGGAGTTCGTCTACTATGCTCCGGGGGCGTTCCGCATCGCCGAGAAGGCCTCTGCGCCCGTCAAAAACCGCTCCCATACCATTGTTACCAATATCGACCTTACCGGTAAAGAGGAAGGGGTTATCGTCT
>JAOUFX010000724.1 GCA_029857975.1 Deltaproteobacteria bacterium
TGGCGATCATAGAGGCCATCCAGCAGGCCTAGAATGCCGTGGCCGCACAATCCGAAGATGTAGGGAACCTTTTGCTGAATCAGGAAGTCCGCAATGTATGCCGCCCCTTTCGATGTCGGCTGAACGCGGGCCGACTGCCTTAGATTCTTACTCACGGGTGATCTCCTTTCAGACAGCGGCGTGAGATCTGGTGTAAGGATGCTCATGGCCATCCTTTAAATTGATATTTTATCCTTATGAATGAGGTGGACCCCTTTGTCAAGACAAAAAATTAGGTTATTTTTGTTACACTTTGGGTCTTAAATTCCGTTTAAATTGTAGCCTTTCTGCTTTTTGCCTTGGGCCATGCATCCGGGTTTTTGTCTTTGGAACCTTAAAACGGCATTCTTGAACCCCAAATCATTCCTCTAAGACGAAAAAATTCAAAAATGAAACGGTGCTATTTTTCCGGTTATTCCGGGGCAGATCTTATGGAGCTAATTTTGACCACCAAAAGGGGGATTTAAGGCGGAAAAGAGCCTTCTATAAGGGTATAGCCTTATGAAAATCAATGAGTTGGCCAGGTCCAACCCCGAGGAGAAAGGAGATGAATTGAGATGTTGATTTTCGGAAAATATTTCCTGGCCTAACAGTGGGAATTTATGGCTGTCATTTTATGACCTTGAGGCCAAGGCGGGAAAAGTCTTCATCAAAACTCAGACAGGCGATATCACCCAGAATTGTTTTCACAACCACGTAAGAGATCGCATCGCAGAATGATATCTTTTTGTCCCTGTTCAAAAGGCGAAAAATCCGTTCCGCTTCTTCGTAAACAGAATCGTCATAATGAACGATTTGAAGAGCAGGTTTTATCTCATCCAGGAAACGGATCGCGGATCGAGAATGGAATCGATACAGAAGAAGAGTCGCTGTTTCGCTGATGATGTCCCAGGTGGTACATAGGCCAATTTCTTGCTCCAGCGCTTCCTCCAAAATTGCCCCCGCCCTTTCATAATTCACGTCTCTTGGACATAAAGAAGCGAAGAAAAAAGAGGTATCGCAGAAAGCTTGGCGGTGGGGGAAATCGATCATAGCTTCAACCGGCGTAGAGATAATCTTTCGTTCTTTGGGAAATGGGTTCCCGATCTTTTCCTTTGGCCGAACGGGATAAACGCTTGCGGAGGCGGATGAGTTTGTTCACTGCCTCTCCGGGCCTTACCATGGGATTGGCGGATCGGATTTCGGCAATTGGTTCCTTCCGCACAGAGATTTGAAAAACCGTATGGGGATTTCTCTGGATCTCGCGGATCAGGCGAGGCAATCCCTTCCGGGCGTCGCTGATCGAAATGACATTTTTCAAGAGTCCCTCCGATAATAGATCTTTTTGTACAAATAATACAAAAAATGATTTTTAAAGTCAAGGATCAAAACATCCGGGCCGGACCAGGCTCAGTAACGGATATTGCCAAAGGATAGGCTGAAAAGAACTCGTTCTTGAACCTTTGAACGGAATTTTTGAACCCCAAAGCATCCTTCTGAGACGATGGAAATGTAAAAGTGGGCTATTTCCCCGGTTGTACCATGGAACATTTTATGGGATGATTTGAGCCATGGAAAAGAGGCCCCCGACCTTTCTGACTGCGTGACCCGAAAGAACATCAACATCGATGGGGGATTTTGTGATCAGAGGTAAACCGGAAAGCACTGAAACGGTCTTGATTGGACCAGATAGGCATTGATTGGGGGGAGGGAGAAAATGGCTTATGTGAAAACAGACGATGGGATTAAGATTTACTATGAAGAATGCGGTAAAGGGACTCCTCTCGTGCTGGCCTACGGCATCGGCGGGAATACCGACATGTGGGACGTCAACGTCCCGGCCCTCGCCAGCCAGCATCGCTTGATCCTCTGGGAGCCGCGGGGGCACGGCAAGTCGGGCAGCCCCCAAGATCCCGCCAAGTACTCTTTTCGCCGCTGGGCGTTGGATCTTCGGGACCTTCTAGATTCCTTGAAGATCCGCAAGGCCCATGTGGGCGGATTGTCTCTGGGCGCGGGGATTTCCACCCGCTTCTCCCTGCTCTTTCCCTCCCGAGTTCGGTCTCTCCTGGTCACCAACTCTTCCTCAGCCGTAGGGCTTCCTCACTCTCCGGAGGGCCTCGTCATGCGGGCCCGTTCGATCGAAATCACCCTGAAACAGGGGATGGACGCCATGGCCGAGTTCGCCATGTCGGCGAATCCCAACCTTAGGGAACGTTTGACTCTAAATCCAGATGCCCGGGCTGAGTTTTATGACTATTTTCGCCGGCTGAAACCCATCGGCTATGCCAATTCGCTGCGGGCTCTCTTAGCCATGGATTATATCACCGATCAGCTTGCCAATATTCAAGTTCCAGTATTGTTGATCGGCGGGGATCGAGACCCCTCCCTGGGCCCCATGAAGGTCATGCACCGAAAGGTTCGAGGGTCGCGCCTGGTCATCCTTTCCCCGGCAAGCCATTTTGCCAACCGCGATCAGCCGGAAGCCTGGAATCGTGCTGCCCTCGACTTTCTCGCCCGCTGTGACCAAAAGAAGCCCGTGGCTAGTAATTAGTTGCATAAATTAGAGTAATGTTTATTAAACCCTTTGGGGAAGATTTCTTTCTTCTTCCATTCAAAAGGGGCTGCGTTTTCGTTGTAAG
>JAOUFX010000726.1 GCA_029857975.1 Deltaproteobacteria bacterium
CAATCTGAGCCGCTATATCAACGGAGTTGCCAAAAAGCACGGGGAGGTTTCAAGGCTTATGTTTGCGGGTCATACCATTGATGCGATCACCAATGGAGTTCATGCAGCCACCTGGGTATCCAGGCCTTTTCAGGAGCTTTATGATCATTATATCCCCGGTTGGAGAGAGGACAATTTCAGCCTCCGGTATGCTTTAAGTATTCCGAAAGAGGAAATATGGGAGGCCCATCAAAAGGTGAAGGGAGAGTTGATTCAATATGTGAATCGGACAACGGATGCGGGTATGGATGGAGATATTCTGACGATCGGCTTTGCACGCCGTGCCACCCCATACAAGAGGGGTGACTTGTTCTTTCAAGATATCGAGAGGCTTAGAACCATTTCATCGAAAACGGGTCCTTTTCAGATCATATATGGGGGAAAAGCCCATCCTCAAGATCAAGGCGGTAAAGAACTCATCAAACGAATTTTTCAGGCCAAAGAGCGGCTAAAAGACAATATCAAAATAGCTTACCTCGAGAATTATGACATAGAACTTGGAAAAATGATAACAGCGGGAGTTGATCTGTGGCTCAACACACCTCAACCTCCTATGGAAGCCTCAGGAACGAGCGGGATGAAATCAGCTCTTAACGGGGTCCCCAGCTTGAGTGTTCTGGATGGGTGGTGGATTGAAGGACACATTGAAGGAGTGACCGGATGGTCCATTGGAGAGAGCAGGCGTGGAACTGGGGAAAACAGCGATTGGTCAAAAGATGCCTCATCTCTTTATGACAAATTGGAGCATATCATCCTTCCTCTATTCTACCGTGATCGAGATGGTTTTGTTAACGTGATGCGGCACTGCATTGCTCTCAACGGTTCCTTTTTTAATACCCATCGAATGATCCTGGAGTATGTGCTGAAGGCCTATTTTCGATAATCTCAGCATTAGCGGTCGTGATCCTTTAATAGTTGATAAATAGTTTTTCGACATGAATTCCCGTAAAGACCAAACATGATCGGTTATCCCAGCAGCAAGGGCAGGAGTTTTTCGGCTCCATTTGGGCTCCCCTTCTTTCCATGGGCGCATCCGACGTTTCAACCCTCGATGCGGGCGAACAAAATTAACTGAAAAGAAAAAGCCCTCCACGCGGAGGGCTTTTTTCCCCGGTAGCCAAAACCGGCCATGGGCTACAGGCTAATGGTCTTCTGTAAGCCTTCAGCTTCTAATACATCCCTTCCATTCCACCCATTCCGCCGCCTCCCGGGGGCATGGGCGGATATTTTTCTTTCTCCCGAGGCCTCTCTGCTACCATAGCCTCGGTGGTGAGTAACAAAGAGGCCACGGAAGCGGCATTCTGCAACGCAACACGCACCACTTTGGTCGGGTCGATGATCCCAGCTTTCCCCATATCGGTATACTCTTCCTTTTGGGCATCGAAGCCATAATTCCCCTTCTCATTTTTTACCTTGTCGATGACGATGGAGCCGTCGAAACCAGCATTCTGAGCAATCCAGCGAATGGGCTCCTCCAGGGCTTTCTTAAGGATGTTCACGCCAAACTGCTGGGCCTCGGGCAGTTTTAGTTTATCCAGGGCATGTAGGCTTCGCAGGTAGGCTACGCCACCGCCCGGAACGATTCCTTCTTCCACGGCTGCGCGGGTCGCATTCAAGGCGTCCTCCACCCGGGCCTTCTTCTCTTTCATCTCGGATTCCGTAGCCGCCCCGACGTTGATCACCGCCACACCACCGACCAGCTTGGCCAACCGCTCTTGCAGCTTCTCCCGATCATAATCCGAAGTGGTCTCTTCAATCTGGGCCCGAATCTGTTTCACCCGACCTCCGATCCCTTTCGAATCTCCGGCGCCCTCAACGATGGTGGTATTATCTTTGTCGATGGTGATCCTCTTGGCTTTGCCCAGATCCTTAAGGGAGATCGATTCCAGTTTCACTCCCATCTCCTCAGAGATCATCTGTCCACCGGTCAGGACGGCAATATCTTCCATCATAGCCTTCCGGCGATCCCCAAAACCAGGAGCCTTCACGGCCGCGCATTTGAGGGTGCCCCGCAGCTTATTCACCACCAAAGTTGCCAGAGCTTCACCTTCCACTTCCTCCGCAATGATCAACAGGGGCTTACCCATCTTGGCAATCTGCTCTAATACCGGGAGCAGGTCCTTCATGCTGCTGATCTTCTTCTCATTGATGAGGATGAGTGCATCCTCGAGGACCACCTCCATCTTTTCCGGGTTGGTTACAAAATAGGGGGAGATATACCCGCGGTCGAACTGCATGCCTTCGACGATATCCAGGGTGGTCTCCATAGATTTGGCTTCCTCAACGGTGATGACCCCTTCTTTTCCCACCTTGGCCATGGCCTCGGCAATGATGTTTCCGATGGCCTCATCGTTATTCGCCGAGATGGTTCCTACCTGGGAGATTTCTTTCTGTTCCTTGGTGGGTTTGGAAAGTTTCTTGAGTTCGTCGATGACGGTCTCCACACCTCTTTCGATCCCTCTCTTCAGTTCCATGGGGTTATGACCCGCTGCCACCAGCTTGGAGCCTTCGCGGTAGATCGCCTGGGCCAATACGGTGGCCGTGGTAGTCCCGTCGCCGGCTACGTCCGAAGTCTTGGAAGCGACTTCCCGGACCATCTTGGCGCCCATGTTCTCAA
>JAOUFX010000727.1 GCA_029857975.1 Deltaproteobacteria bacterium
GACCCACTTGCAGGCCCTGGAAAAGGACGAATTTCATCGCTTGCCAGCGGAAGCTTTTGCCATCGGATTTTTACGCAGCTATGCTAAATTCATTCACCTGGATCCGGATAAAGTCATCGCTGCCTACCATAGTCAGCAAGGAGGAAAAAGGCATCAAATACAGGCTACCGAGTTGGCAGCTTCCTCCTCCCCTTCTCTTCTGAAACAATCCTTCAACCTCCTTCTTAGTTTCACGGCCAAGTTTTTGGGAACATCCCTTGTTTTTCGGTAAATAGGTAAAGCGGCCTTACCCCCCCCAAAGATTGAAAGCTTTATAAAGATCCTTCCCTCTTTTCCTACCTTTTCCTACCTATACGATTCAGATGTACCCGGCATCTTTTCCAAGTGGATGGGTAGCCGTCGATAACCGCTTCTTCATAATTCGGAAGCTGCTGGTAACACTTGATAATTTTTCACTCCCCTGCTAAACTGACATCGTCGCCTTAGGATCTCGCAAAAAACCGGTAAAGGCCCAAACGATGGTACGAAGAAGAAGTCCGCTTCCCTTGGTCATAATCTTACTTGATGTTCTTCTCCTTACCTTTTTATTCGGATGTGCTGGGAAGCAGCCGGTTTTCAAACAGAGGGCGCGGGCCACCGAACTCGATCGCCAAGGAGCAGAATTTTTTTATCAGGGACAATACAAGAAGGCTTTAACTTATTTCCAGAAGGCCCTCCGGGCGTACGAGTCCATCGACCACCGGCAAGGCGTAGCCCTCAGTTTAAACAACTTGGGTATGGTCTATCAATCGACCGGAGAATACGCCAAGGCTCTGGCGTTTTATCAACAAGCGCTGGCCATTAACTCCGCAATCGGGAATGAAGAGGGACAGTCATTGAACTTGAACCAAATCGGAAGTGTCTCTCTCTCTTTGGGAAAGCCCCAGGCGGCCCTGGAGTTTTTCCAGAAGTCGCTGGCCATTGAAGAAAAAAGGGGCAATATCCGTAGCCAGGCGATCCGTTGGAATAACCTGGGGTTGGCCTACCGGGCTCTGGGGCAGGATGACCGCGCCCTGGAGTTCTATCTCCGGGCAAAAAAACTAAATGAAGGGATCGAAAATTTTCTGGGAATCGCCGACAATCTGGCCAACCTCGGAGTCCTTTATGAATCTCAGAAAGATTGGTCCAAGGCTCTGGAGGCTTTCCAAGGCGCTCTGAAGCTGGATAAAAAGATGGAGAATTCCCTCGGTATATCCACAGACCTGGCCAACCTGGGAAGATTATATGATCATCTGGGGGAGCGGGAGAAGGCTCTGGACCATTACCTGCGGGCCTGGCGGGTGAATGAATATCTCGGCTTGCCAGAACGCATTCTTAAGGACCTTGCCAAAATCACTTCGCTTTACGAAGCGCTGGGCAAGCCCGAAGAGGCTGAAAAGTTCCGCCGGCGGGCCCGGGAATTAAAAGAATCCTCCAAGGAATAGGATGTTAGGGCTCGCTTGATTCATGCCCGATTTCAAGATCATCTCCGAGTTCAAACCCAAAGGCGACCAACCCCAGGCCATCAAGAAGATTGTCCAGGGCGTAACCCAAGGCTTGCCTCATCAAGTTCTCCTCGGCGTCACCGGCTCCGGGAAGACTTTCACCATGGCCAACGTCATTGAACAGGTCCGGAAGCCGACTCTCGTCATCGCCCCCAATAAGACCCTGGCGGGTCAGCTCTTTCAGGAGTTTCGCCTTCTTTTCCCCGGGAATGCCACAGAGTACTTCGTCAGCTACTACGACTACTACCAGCCGGAAGCTTACATGCCCGTAACCGACACTTACATCGAAAAGGATGCTTCCATCAACGACCTGATTGACAAGATGCGCCACTCGGCCACTCACTCCGTCCTTACCCGGCGGGACGTGGTTGTGGTCGCTTCCGTATCCTGCATCTACGGATTGGGCTCGCCGGAAACCTACCAGGGGATGATCGTCCTGGTGGAAGATCAAAAGGAGGTTTCCCGGGACGATGTCCTGGCCCGCCTGGTGGAGATCCAGTATCAGCGCAATGATTACGACTTCCACCGCGGAACCTTCCGCGTGCGCGGCGACGTGCTGGAGATTTTCCCGGCGTATGAGGAGGAGAAAGCGATTCGGGTAGAGTTTTTCGGCGACCTGGTAGAATCCATCTCGGAGATCGACCCGCTCCGGGGAAAGGTTCTTCGCAAGTTGCGGCATGTGCACATCTTTCCCGGAAGCCATTACGTGACTCCTCAGAACCGGTTGCGCCAAGCCATCCAAACCATCCGCCAAGAGCTGACTGGACGTTTAGAACAGCTCTATTCCCGGCAAAAACTCCTGGAAGCCCAGCGCCTGGAACAACGCACCCACTATGACCTTGAAATGCTCCAAGAGATGGGCTACTGCACGGGAATCGAGAACTATTCGCGGCACCTGGATGGGCGGAAACCCGGCGAACCTCCCTACACCCTCCTGGATTATTTTCCCGCCGATGCCCTGATTTTCATCGACGAGAGCCACATCACCGTGCCGCAATTGAATGGCATGTACTGGGGCGACCGCACCCGCAAAGAAACCCTCGTGGAATATGGATTCCGCCTGCCCTCGGCCCTGGATAACCGTCCTTTTTCCTTTGAAGAATTCCAACGCCGCGTTCCCCAGGTGATCTA
>JAOUFX010000728.1 GCA_029857975.1 Deltaproteobacteria bacterium
TGATTAGGAATCCATTCTCCTTCCTTGCGGGAATAATCCAAGTAAAGCATGGAGGCCACGGCATCCACCCGCAGACCGTCGGCGTGGTAGACCTGCAACCAGAAGAGGGCGCTGCTTATGAGAAAACTGCGTATTTCGTTACGCCCGTAATTGAAGATGAAGGTATCCCAATCCCGGTGAATTCCTTTTTGAGGATCGGCATGCTCGAAGAGGTGGGTTCCGTCGAAAAACGCCAGCCCATGTTCATCATTCGGAAAATGCGAAGGGACCTAATCCAGGATTACGCCAACGCCCTCCTGATGCAAGCGGTCGATTAAATACATAAAATCCTGAGGGGTACCGTAGCGGCTGGTGGGGGCAAAATAACCTGTGCTCTGGTAACCCCAGGAGCCGTAGAAAGGGTGCTCCATGAGCGGCAGAAACTCCACATGAGTAAAGCCCATGCTTTTGACATACTCGGCCAGCTTGGGAGCAATCTCCCGGTAGGTTAACGGATGAAAATTTTCTTCTGGAGCTCTCATCCAGGAGCCCAAGTGTATTTCATACACGGCCATGGGCGCGCTGGGAGCATTATGGCCGGATTTTTTCATCCTCCATTCTTTGTCGTCCCAGGCATAATCCAGATCCCACACCACGGAAGCGGTCTTAGGTGGCACTTCATTATAAAAGGAAAAGGGGTCCGTTTTATCCACCCGGTACCCTTTATACCGGGAGTGGATATGATACTTGTAGGAGATGCCCTTTTCCAGCCCCGGGATAAACCCTTCCCAGATTCCCGATTGCCCCTTTGGCCTTAGAGGATGACTCGACTTGTCCCATCCGTTGAAGTCTCCCATGACGAAAACTTGCGCGGCATCAGGGGCCCATACGGCGAAATAAATGCCCCTAAGGCCCTCTTTACTCAAGGGGTGCGCTCCCAGCTTCTCGTACAGGCGGAAATGGCTCCCTTCATTGAATAGAAAAAGATCATCATCCGTCAGCAAGGAGATATGGTAAAGTACGGATATTTTTCCCTTATCCTCCAATTCCTTCTTCATGAAACCTCCCTTACCTTTTAGAGTGGCTTTCTCGGAAGCCTGACCCTATGTTTTCAGCAGTTGCTGGATGCCCTGCAGAGGAATTGTGGCCCAGCCAGGCCGGTTGTTGAGCTCGTAGCCCAATTCATAGACTGCTTTTTCCAGCAAGTAGATGTCCAAGAGTATCTGCAGTTCTTTCCTGGTTTGGGGGATGAAGTTTCCCGCCGCCGCTGCTTGCAGGTAGGCCTTGATAAAAACTGCCGAGACCCAAAGTCGCCAGAATTGGGCCGAAGTCTCGAGGAAGGAGTGATCTTCAGGCCGGATTAGCCCGCTATCTCTTTGCGAGAAGAAGACTGAACTGGCGGCATAATGGAACGAGCGGAGCATCCCGGCAACGTCCCGCAGGGGCGACCTCTTGATCCGTCGCTCGCTCAGGGGACGGGCCGGCTCCCCTTCGAAGTCAATGATAATGAAGTCTTTCCCCGTGTAAAGCACCTGCCCTAAATGGTAATCGCCGTGGCAGCGGATGCGCATGGCGGTGATCTTAAGATCGATGATCGAGCGGAAACGATCAAGAATTCTGGCTTGTTGGTCCAGAACCCGTTGCGCCTCCGGACGCACGGATTCCGGTAAATCCCTGATCCTTTGCTGCAGCAGCTGAAAGACCTGCCCGTTCAGGTTCCGCATGGACTGGTAAAGGGACCGCTGGTAGAGTTTGGAGAAGGGCTCGGGAGTAAAGTCGGGTCGATCCGAGGCGGAAGCCAGAAAAACGTGCATCTCTCCGGTGCGCTGGCCGAGCAACCGCGCTGATTCCAGGTAAGGACCGATGATTTCGGAAACGGCAGCGGGTGGGTCTTGTTCCGTTAATTCCAACAAGGGGGCCTGGTGAGAAAGCAAGGCTTCCATTTTGGCCGGCTGCGCCACAGTATGTTCAAAGAAGCGGGTTAATACATCCAGGGTATATTTCCACGCATCTCCTTCATTGGAGACAAATTCATGCAGGATGGCCAGGGTCATCGGCTCCTCTCTGCCCCGGCGGTATTCGATGGCTCCGGCCACTGGAGGGATGTGGCCGAATCCCTTTTCGGTGAGGAAACGTCCAATTTCCAAGTCGGGATTTAACCCCGGTTGAAGGCGGCGAAAAAGTTTTAGGATAAACCGGTCCCCGAATATAATGGAGGTATTACTCTGTTCTGCTTTGCTGATCGATGAGCTCAGACGCTCTTCGGTGAGGGCACGGATTTGTTTAAACTTGTGGGTACGGGTGGCCACCAGCTCGCCTTCGGTCCCCTCCCTCCGCCGATGACGGGCAATACCCACCAGCAGTGATTCACCAAAGCCTTCGTCTACCAACGCATCGAAGATGATCCCCTCTTCATCTCGATCTTTAAACTGCAGTCGAACAATCGCGGCTTGGGGGTATTCCCGTAATACTTCCTCAGCGCGGTCTCCGCTGGCATACATCAAGGGAAGGGCGTAGGTTTCGGCATCCCCATCTCCATACTCAACCCGCACCAGGGTCAAAAAGGCCGGGATCGTTTCATCCATCACCGGGAGCATCTCCCGAATCATCGTCGTCCTGACTCCACGGGCCTTTCCCCCGAACCAACGGCGCGCCCTCATATTAGAAGGCAT
>JAOUFX010000729.1 GCA_029857975.1 Deltaproteobacteria bacterium
TAAGCAAGTTGGCTCCGCTGAAGAAGATTTCCCCGTTAACGATTTTTCCGGGGGGTTCGGGGATCAGACGCATAACGGATAGGGCGGTAACGCTTTTGCCGCAACCCGATTCCCCTACCACCCCCAGGGTTCCCCCTTCTTCCAGCTCTAAATCCACCCCGTCAACGGCTTTGGCAATGCCGTCATCGGTAAAGAAGTAGGTATGCAGATTGCGAATCTTCAGTAGGAATTGATTCTCGCCAGCCATAACGATTCCGCTCGCTCAACCTTTGAGCCCAAGGGTAAAAGAGTATAAAAAATACCTTACCTTTTTGATTTTGTCAAATAAGGATTGGCCTGAAAAATCAAATCCGCTTCCTCGGTGATTTGCCTCATTCGCTCCTGGAGCATTCGCCGATATTCTTCCATCCGGTCTTTGTCGGCATCTTGGGGAATGAACAGGGGCTCTCCCCAGAGATAGACAACTTTGCAAAAGGGGAGGGGGAGGATGAAATTGTCCCAGCTCCCGAACACCTTTTTCCGGGAGGCGCCATAAGTTACGGGAAGAAGCGGAGCGCCAGTCTGGCGGGCAAGCTCCACCACACCCTTCTGGACGACATGTTTGGGGCCCTGGGGGCCATCCGGAGTGATCGCCAGGTTCGCTCCGTCGCGGTAGAATCGGACCATACCCCGCAAGCCCGAGAGGCTCGCGCGGGTGGTGGAGCCGCGAACGGAATCGATCCCCAAGTGTTTCACAGCCCGGGCGATGAACTCCCCGTCCCGGTGCTGGCTGATCAGCATGCCCACTCTTCTTCCCCCGCGGGGGAGGAAAGGCATCATGAGGAGCCTCTGGTGCCAGAAAGCACCGATAATAGGCTGACCCTGGTCCCAAAATTTCTGCGGGCGGTCCGGGAAGAGGAACTTTTTGCGGATGGTCAGGGCAAGCAGCCGAAGGACGAGAGAATAGATTCGGGGGACGATAAACAGGAGTATTCTGTCTTTCCAGCTCCACTGATCCTGGTTTGTACTCATCCAAGAAAACTCAATCGGGCTTAGCCGGGTTCAAAGGGGGTACCCCTTTAAAAATGAGAGGTAAAAACCTAAATCTCGAAAGATCATCAAAACACGAGCCGCAAAGGCCTCACACCCAAGGGACTTCTCTTTTTTGTTTCCTCGGGAATTTTGATTTTGGAATTTGGCGCTCAGCGCCAAGACTCTCTGACTTTCTGGTCGTCTTACTTTTCAAGAAGTTCTCCCGGAGTCGAAAAATTAATAAATGTAAGGTAGAAAACCCCAGGTTTTCTTCCGGTATTTCTCGTATTCAGGGAATCTGTCGACCAACATGCGCTCTTCTTTTATCGACTTGACAATATACAGGATGGAAAAAGCCAGCCACAGAGGCACGCTCAACAGGCTGCCGAAGAACAATATCCATCCGCCAATAATCGTGATGGCGCTGGTATACATAGGATGACGCACTTTGGAGTACACCCCTGAAGTGATGAGCGTTCCGTTCCGCTTTGGCGCTGCATAAACGCGAAAATTCCTTCCCAGGGCTCGATAACTGAACAGGGCCAGGGTCACCCCGGTCAGACCGATCAACGCGCCGAGAACCATTTGGAGCGCGGACACGTGCACCTGTTTCAGAATGTTCTCCAGGGGGGCGATAATCAGGATAAGGACCTGGAGGGCTATATAACCAATGCTGATTTTCCTTAGGTCTTCGTCTCGCCTGGCGGGATCCCGGTGGAGCCTGGTGAGAGAGAAAGGTCCTTCTCTCTTCTGGCCCCTTTTTAGGAGAACAAGATAGAGCAATCCCCAATTCAGGTGGTACACAGTCTTGAAGCCGACTCTTCTCAGCATGACCGCTACCGATGGCGAGCGGTGTCCTGAAAGGCATATGATCAGAACCGGCTGGTCTTTTGATTTTCCTTTGGCGGCTTCGATGACTCCCTTCCCCCACGGGTAGTTTTCAGCACCCTGAAGCCGGTTCCAGTGGAACTCCTGTTTGGTGCGGACATCGACGATCCAGGTGTCCTTCGGCAAAGTGTCCAGACGCCAGGGGGACAGGCCTTTGACGCCTGAGGCCGCGGTAACAATTTCCGTGCCCAGAATAAGGTTGAGCAGAAGCAGGAGGTTTCCGTCACCGGAGCCCGTGGGTTCGCCGATCGGCTGTTCCTTGCGTACCCGTCTTATGAATAAAAAGGTATGGAACCCATGAATCATGAACAGGCCTATCCAGATTGCCAAAGCGGCTTGGCTGGGGATGAAGACACAAAGGGCAGCCAATCCCAGGACGATCGAGGTTTTCAGAGGGTGAATCAGGCGGCTGGCATGCACCCTCAAAAAGATATGACTGTCTTCCGAAATCGAAGGGAGGAAGATAAAGTAGGAAATAAGCCCGATGAGCGAAGCGATAAGCAAAAATCCCGCGGGTATAGATAGGAGCACAATAAGGATGAGCTGCAGAGCACTCAACCCGCGATGGGAAAATCCGGTGTCCCACGCGGTCACCAACACCACCGCCGCCGAGGCCAGGTAGAAAAATGCCGGCACCAGGCGGCTTTCCTCGAACCGTTCCAGGAGACCATGCGAATTTTGAGTCCCGTTGCCTAAGATGAAAACGCCTCCCCTCTTTCGAACTGCCCAACGGATCCAGCAAAAATAACAA
>JAOUFX010000730.1 GCA_029857975.1 Deltaproteobacteria bacterium
ACGGTATCGGAACGGACTAAAATCAGCGGCGTGCCCGGCTCTTCCCGGCGCAGGCGTTGGATGTCTTCCAGGGTGAATACGGCCCGCCCGGAGAGAGCCCCACCGCTGGCCCCGATCCCCTTCCCGATAAAATTTTCCTGCAGGGAAGCAGAAGGGGAGAACACCTCAAATTTTTCCCTTTTGGTGGAAACCATGTCCCGGGTCTGAAGAATATAGAGGCCGGCCTCCTGGGGTTTTTCAAAAGTAAATTCGACTTCCTGAGGATTCCACTTTTTTTCATAAACCAAGCTTTTGGCAATCTCGAAAAGACGCTTGTAGACTATCGGGAAGTCTTCTTCCAGGTCCCCTTCCGCCCCTTCCATTTCCCGTTGCTCCTTAGAAATCGGATAAGTCGAAACCAGCCCTCCGACGATGTCTTCCCCTTGGTTGCCGGGAGTGTAGTCCCCCCATAGGGCCACGCGCCTGATCTTGAGGTAGGGATGGGCCGTAAAAACAACCCCGCTCCCGGAAGAGAGGCCGAGGTTGCCAAAAACCATGGCTTGAACGATTACCGCGGTTCCCCAGGAATCCGAGATGCCCATGATCTCGCGGTATTGTCTGGCCTTGGTGGAATCCCAGGAAGTAAGAACTTGCTTGATGGCTACCTGGAGCTGAGCCCAAGGGTCCTCATACAGGGTGATATGTCTTTCCTCCACCGCCCGGCGATAAGCCAGGGCCAGCTGTTTCATCTCCTCACCGGAAAACTCCCTCTTCTTTTCCACTCCATAATTGAATTTGAACCTTCTCATGATCTCATTGAAGACTTCCCGCTCTACGCCGTAGGACATGCCCCAGGATTGGATAAACCGGCGGTAATTATCCCAGGCATACCAGGCCTCTCCGGTTGACCGGGTTAAACCTTCCAGGATTTCCTCATTGATTCCCACATTCAGAAGAGTAGCCATCATCCCCGGCATGGAGATGGTCGCCCCACTCCTCACCGCCAAGAGCAAAGGACGGGCGGGGTTGCCGTATTCCCGCCCGGTGGCCTGTTCAATTTGCTGCAGCCCGGCGCGAATCTCACGTTCAAAATGGTCATGGGCATGCTTATACTGCTCGATAATCCGCAGGCAGCGAAAGACTTCCGTAGTAAGGATAAACCCCGGCGGAATCGGAATCCCTTCGGAGGCCAGGACGGCCAAATTATACCCCTTGCTTCCAAGGTGGATCAGGTCATTGGTCAGACGGTTAGGATGGTAAATGGGACAGGAGACCTTTTTGGGATCGTAGGTCATCAGGATATCCAGGTCATTTTCATTCAAATTTTCTTTCTGCTCGGACAGAATGAGTTGAATCCTGGCCAAGAAAATATCCAAGTACTGCAGGCCGAAGGTATTGGAGATCAGGTCTCGTATAAATCTCTCCCCGATCTGGTGCACAAATTCTTGGGGTCCTACCTCCTCCCCGGAGGAAATAAGATACTTGGAGAGGATATTCTTTTTGCCCATCTGGAGAATTAAGTCCATAAGATTATTCTTGTGGGCATTGACATAATAGACCGAGAGGATGTCCTTGACCCCTTCGGAAAACCCCCGAAAAATATCCAGGTACTGGGTGAAACCGAACCGTTTAATTTCCAGAGATTTTTCCAAAAGCTTCAGTTGGGTATCCACCCGATGAGAGGATATGCCGTCCAGCTGCATGGCCCGGAAGACGTAACGGATGCACGGGATGATCTCAAAGAAGGTGGCCCGGGTAATGAAGGATAAATCCAGAGAGTCGATCATTCTTTCCAGGTAGATATTGGCCAGATTTTCTAAGCGGAAAGTCAAGCTGAGGGCGTCGAACTTCTTCTCCCGGTACCGGCCGTACATGGAGGGAATATCCACGGCAATGTGCCGCTTACGGTAAATATCTTCCCTGGCTTCAAAGCGTTGGGGGGAGATAATGATCTCCTTCAGCCCCTCCAGATAGGTCAAGAGATGCTCCAGGCATTCCTGAGTATTATTCCGATCCAAGGTTTTCTGCAGGGAATCCAAACCTTCGAAGCCCCAGCGCGAAGCTTCCTGAAGATGGTAGCTGATTTCCTGGAATCCCAAGTTGTACTTCTGGTTGACCAGTCGATATATTTTGATGAGCTGGGCTACCCGCTTTTTTTCGGTTGCGGAGACGGAGGTCATTCCCGCCATAAAGGCTTCAAGTTCTGCGTCCGTCAACCCCAGTAGATCTTGCTCTTTGGTAAACCGCTTTTCTTCGAAGATTTCACGAAGAATCTGGTGGACTTCATCAACGCAAGGTCCGGCCGCCTCCACCTTCTCAAAGATTTCCGGAGGAAGAAAGTTCCGCAGACCACTCTTATCTTTCAGCCGCCAGAAGCGGCATATTTCTTTGATAAAACCCTCGATCAGGTTGCTGCTTTCCACATGACTTTGCTTGCGGAGAAAATGGATCAGGAGATCTCGGCGGTGGTTGATCTCATCGATTTCGGTGGTTACATCGCGGAGGCGTCCCTCGGCGCCGATCTCGTTGAAATACACTGGCAGCAGTTTGGTCAGTTGCTTGATCAAGTTGTAGACCGGCTCAATGTCGGCGTTGAGCAGTTTGGTCACTTCTTTCTGAAAGAGGTCGGTGTCCCGGATGCAGGTGCCCCCCAACTTCAGG
>JAOUFX010000731.1 GCA_029857975.1 Deltaproteobacteria bacterium
CGTGGTGTGGGATCTGGATTATGCCTGGGACGACAAAGAATGGAGGATGAAAAAATCCGGCCATAATGCTCCCAGCGCGCCCATGGCCGTGTATGAAATACACTTGGGTTCCTGGATGAGAGCTCCAGAAGAAAATTTTCATCCGTTAACCTACCGGGAAATTGCTCCCAAGCTGGCCGAGTATGTCAAAAGCATGGGCTTTACTCATGTGGAGTTTCTGCCGCTCATGGAGCACCCTTTCTATGGCTCCTGGGGTTACCAGAGCACAGGTTATTTTGCCCCCACCAGCCGCTACGGTACCCCTCAGGATTTTATGTATTTAATCGACCGCTTGCATCAGGAGGGCGTTGGCGTAATCCTGGATTGGGTCCCTTCGCATTTTCCGAATGATGAACATGGGCTGGGGTTTTTCGACGGAACCCACCTCTTCGAGCATGCCGATCCCCAAAAAGGAATTCACCGGGATTGGGATACCTTCATCTTCAATTACGGGCGTAGCGAAATACGCAGTTTTCTCATAAGCAGCGCCCTCTTCTGGTTGCAGGTCTACCACGCCGACGGTTTGCGGGTGGATGCCGTGGCCTCCATGCTTTACTTGGATTATTCCCGCAAGGAAGGAGAATGGATTCCTAATCAGTTCGGGGGCCGGGAGAACTTAGAAGCGATCTCCTTCCTGCGCCGCTTCAATGAGGAGGTCTACAGGAGCTGCCCGGACGTTCAGACCATCGCCGAAGAGTCAACTTCCTGGCCCATGGTCTCCCGCCCTACCTACGTTGGGGGGTTGGGGTTCGGAGCGAAATGGGATATGGGTTGGATGCACGACACTTTGAAGTATATGTCCAGGGATCCCATCCATAGGAAATACCATCATAATTTGCTTACCTTTCGGCTGTTGTATGCCTTCCATGAAAATTTTATCCTCCCGCTTTCACACGATGAAGTCGTTCATGGGAAAGGGTCCCTTTTGGGAAAGATGCCCGGGGATGATTGGCAAAAATTTGCCAACCTGCGGCTGCTTTACGGCTATATGTATGCCCAACCAGCAAAGAAGTTGATCTTCATGGGCGGAGAAATCGGGCAATGGCGGGAATGGAACCACGAAGAGAGCCTGGACTGGCACCTGCTTCACTACGAACCTCACCTCGGTCTTCAGAGGTGGGTGCAGGATTTGAATCGTCTCTACCGAGGGGAAACAGCTCTCCACGAGATGGACTTTGAACCCGCCGGCTTCGAATGGGTTGATTGCAATGACCACGAGGGTAGTTCCATCAGCCTGATTCGCAAGGGACGCTCGGCAGATGATTTACTCTTGATTGTCTGCAACTTCACCCCCGTGCCGCGCTTCAACTACCGGGTGGGTGCGCCTCGGAGAGGGTTTTGGAAAGAAGTCCTCAACAGTGACGCCAGGGAATACGGCGGTAGCGGCCAGGGAAACATGGGCGGCGTGGAGGCGGCTCCGGTTTCCCTCCACGGTCGACCCTACATGCTCAACATAACCCTGCCGCCGTTGGCCGCTGTCTTTTTCAAGAGTGAGGGGGGGGGATGGTGAAGCTGGAAATCCAACTCGGTGCTACCTACCTTGGTGAGGGCCGCTGCCAATTCTGCGTTTGGGCGCCCTTGGCGCAAAGAGTCGAAGTGCGCATCGTTTCTCCAAAGGAACGGATCATTTCTTTAGATCAGGGAAAAGGATACCATCAGGCATCTGCGGAAAAGGTTGAACCGGGGAGCCTGTATTTTTACCGCCTCGATGGCCAGAAAGAACGCCCTGACCCAGCCTCACGTTTCCAGCCCCAAGACGTCCATGGCCCTTCCCAGGTGGTCGATCCTGATTTCCCCTGGCAAGACAAATCCTGGTTGGGTCTCCCCCTCCAAGACTACATCCTTTATGAGCTTCATGTGGGCACTTTCACCCCTGCGGGAACCTTGGAAGCGATCATTGCCCATCTGGATGAGTTGCAAGACCTCGGGATTACCGCCGTGGAGCTTATGCCTGTTGCCCAGTTTACGGGAAATCGGAACTGGGGATACGATGGCGTCTATCCATTTGCCGTACAGAACTCTTACGGAGGCCCGGCAGGTTTGAAAAAATTGGTCAACGCCTGCCATCAGCAGGGTCTGGCCGTAGTCCTCGATGTGGTCTACAACCACCTCGGCCCGGAAGGAAACTATCTGCGCGATTTCGGACCCTATTTCACGGATCGTTACCAGACCCCCTGGGGTCAGGCCATCAACTTCGACGGGCCGCATAGCGATGAGGTCCGCCGCTTTTTTATTGAAAATGCCCTGTATTGGATCCGAGAGTTCCATATCGATGCCTTGCGGCTCGATGCCCTGCATGCTATTTTTGATTCTTCCGCCCAGCCGTTTCTTCAGGAGCTGGCCACTCATGTCCATATGGAAGGGAAACGGATGGATCGGCGGGTATATCTCTTCGCCGAGAGTGATCGGAACGATAGCCGTTTTATCCGGCATCCAGACCGGGGAGGTTATGGGCTCGATGTCCATTGGAACGATGATTTTCATCACGCTCTGCACACCTTACTGACGGGGGAACACGCCGGGTATTATCTGGATTTCGGGAGTCTCCAAAACTTAGCCAAGGCCTACGAGGAGGGTTTTATATACTCCGGCCG
>JAOUFX010000038.1 GCA_029857975.1 Deltaproteobacteria bacterium
AGGAAAGCAAATTCGGTGAAGATTAAAAGCCGCCGGTTCTTATGTGAATCGACGGCTTTCTTGTTTTTGGTCAAAAAAGGGTGGGAGGTGGGAAATGGAACTGAATGAAATCATTGTTTCGCGGGCCATCATCGAGCGGTTTGCCAGGAAGTTCTCGCAGGGTTTGGAGCTGGATGTGGCCATCGTCGGAGCTGGTCCTTCGGGGCTGGTGGCCTCCTATTATTTGTCCAGGGCGAAGGCCAAAGTGGCTCTATTTGAACGCAAGATGAGTGTAGGCGGAGGGATGTGGGGAGGCGGCATGCTCTTCAATGAAATCGTCTTTCAAGAAGAGGCCAAACGCATCCTGGATGAATTTGGGATTTCTTCGGAAAAATTCCAGGACGGTTATTATACGGCCGATGCTGTGGAGACGGTTTCCACCCTGTGCTCCGCAGCCTGCCGGGCAGGAGTAAAGATCTTCAATGGAGTGAGTGTTGAAGATTTGATGGTACGAGAAGAGAAGGTCACAGGGATTGTGATAAATTGGACAGCCGTAGAGATGGCTAGCCTTCATGTCGACCCACTGGCTATTCGAGCAAAATTCGTTGTCGATGCTACCGGGCATCCAGCGGAGGTCGTCCAAGTGTTTCAAAGAAAGAACAGGGTAACTTTAAAGACTCCTTTAGGAACCTTTCAGGGCGAACGCTCACTTTGGGCTGAAGCTGCCGAACGTTCGACGGTGGAGAACACAGGGGAAATCTATCCTGGCCTTTACGTTGCCGGCATGGCGGTGAATGCTACAATGGGTGGGTATCGCATGGGTCCAATCTTCGGCGGAATGCTCCTTTCCGGGGAGAAGGTCGCCAGAATCTTGCTGGATAGGCTGGGCTATGGAAAATAGGATTAGGTTTTTATGCCTATTTCTTCAGGAATCATAGGAGTCATTATGAACTGTTTACGCTGCCCGAGATGTAAGGGGATCATGAGGGCCGTGGATGTTTATTCCGAAAAGGAAAAATGTATTTCCTGGACATGTTACAGGTGTGGTGAAATGATCGATCGGGAAATTTTAGAAAACCGCGCCAACTACAAGCGGAGAGAGAACCTTATAATGGAGGCACTAAATGCAAAAGCCTCCGTCGACTAACCTAAAGAGCGCCATTCCGAGACTGCAGCAGCATGATAGCCCAGCCCGAGTAATGGTATCTTCTTCTAAAGCTGAGTGCTTCCAATTCGGTCTGGTCAGGCCGTTCTCTTTAAGGGTAGCTCTTTACGCTTTCTTCGCCCTAAAGCCGCCTTGGATCTTGCCGCCGAACCCTCCAGATGTGTTGCCCTACTCCAGAAGCCAATAATTTTATAATGCATTATGAAATGTTCAAAAATATCTCGATCTTGCCCTCCAAAAGTCATATAATCCCATCCGAACCTACGAGTCTGTATTCCCGTCTTTATCCATCAACCCTTAATCGTTACCCGAATGAGGTAGCCGGGAGGTTGTATGGTTTGGAAGTTTGAATAGACCCCATTTCTGACGAATTGGTCAATTAATGGTGGATTAATGTTTCGATTTTCAAAATAAAAAAATATACCTTTCCCCCAGGGGGGAGCCATAGAATTCACTTCACCATCCCCAATACCAGCCCCCGTCCTTTCTGCAGCCGGTAACTCGCCTCAGCGGATAATCCTTCAAACTGGGCCGCCCTTGTATACGCATTGGCCAAATGAAACATTGTATTTCCCATTTCCTCCTCCCACCCCCATTAGACCGCCTCTCTTTCTTTCTCCCCAATCTGAAACTTCCGGTTGAAGCTTTCAATGGTCATGAGATGGTTCTCAACGGGGGTTTGCATGGAGAAGACCCGGCCCATATTTTCACTACAAAACGACAAGAAGAAGTCCCCAGTAAAGAGACCCTTTCCTCATTCGTCTCAAACATACATCCACCCAAAATCCGGCGAATACAACCGCTTCCCTTCCCGGATCGGATTGGCCAGTTCCTCAAACGACGTGCACCATTTGCTCAGACGCTCCCAGGATTTCAGAAACGCAAGAATGGTGTTGTGAGGTATCCAGAAGTTCGCATAATTCTCGCTGTACTTCCCATTGGCCATCTCCTTCGTTTTTCCTGATAACTCGAACAACCGCGTGATCGCTTCCTGGATCATGTCGTCATAAATCGACTGAGCTAAAGGGTTCCATTTGAAATTCTTTCCAAAGACCTTCTTGACCAGCGGATAAACAACTGCGGAATTGAAATTTTCCCTGTCGATGACGATCTGTTTTTTCATGTAGTTCTTGACGAAGAACCCTTTCACTCTTGCTTTGTAAGCTTGGTCGGAAGAAAGACCGTAAGTTTTTTAATCTCTTCGGTGGACATTCCCGGTTGAAGATACACTTTTTCCCTTCGGATTTCTGGGACTGGGTCCATGCGTCCTCCTGTTCTGGTTAAATTGAGTTAGGAAAGGTGGGTGAGAAATTCGGTTACCAAGGCGTGCTGCGGGAGAGGAAAAACCGTCCAAAACGTCAGATACCCAGATTCAAACCTAAGTCTCTGGCATTTCGGATAGTTATATATATGAAGAGGCTTGGTTATCTTGAAAAAGTGGGGTTAAATCGGCGGGAAAAATGTCAATGGTCAGTAAAAACGGGAGGATTTTCCAGAAAAATATCAATAAAGGAAGGGTAAATGAGGGGTTTTAAACTTTTTAAAATTTCTGCGGAAAGGGACAAAGAACACGTGAAATCCTAAAAGTTAATCGTAATCTAGAGCATTACCGGCTTTCGACCTGGAGGCATAAACGATCAATCCAATCATCGACCCTTCGTCGCCCAGGTTCTAGATAACAACCCCCTCCTTCTCTTATTGGATCAAGTTTAATATTAACCCATCTCTTCTCTGAGGCCCGATAAAAATGATGGATTTCATCCAATTTAATCAGAGAATCAAGAAGATCTCCGGAAACATAATCAAATTTACCTGTCTTGTAGATCACCCGAATATGTGGCATGGTCCCTCCCTAACAATTTCATTCACGCCATAATAATCGTGTCTCTTTAAATAGCAAATTTGATGCCAGGATTTTTATCACTTCCAACTCAATGTTTTTATGTCTTTTTCTAATTTCATCCTTATTTTTTTCCTCTTAAAAATGGAATTATTTCCTCCTTTTTTCCTCATATTCTCCCACTTCGCTATAGAGAATCCGGGCGTGGAAATTCCCTTTCCAAAAAGAAGATGGGATCTTTGTAGCCCCTTCTTTCAAAATCATAAATAATAGAGCAGGGTCAATTTCCTCCCCGCCTCTTTTTATGCACATTTCGAACATAATCCTTTGCTTCTGAGAATACCCTAGAGTAAAAAGTAGGTGTTATCGTTAAATTCGGAAGGAAGGCGAATTTTTCCCGGAAACACACAGAGTTCTTCCTGAACTCTTCAGTTGATAAATTTTGCGGATCGGCGTAGATTTCAATCGATATTCAATGATGTTTGGATATATTTTTCATTCCAGAAATTTCGACGAAATGCGGAGATTGGCACGCTTCCGCAACATTGGGAATCTCTTAAACTGCCACTATCACCTTGCCACAGAAAAAGTCGCAAATCCAAAGTCGCTGCAGAAAAAATATTCATCTTTTCTCTCATACGTGCCTCCGGGGTACCGGAAGACAGTCGCGCAATAATCAGCTCCCCACCAGCTCTTTTTATACTGCTGGCAGATCGTATCGCCTTCAATCCGGCTCTTACCAGTATCCAAAGAATCTGGCTTTGATCCGCGCCAAGTAAAATCTCCATTCTTTTGGGTATTCCTCCAAAATTGCCGGGGATAAAAAATGTATCCGGTGATCGTCGAACCGAAAAGCAAGCTCCTGATCTCTTCCCCGGTCAACTGATTTTCTTTGAACGCAGGGAAATACCCGCCAGGTATTGTTGCTGGTGGAACCCCGGCCTTAAAAAGACCCTGGGCAAACCGCTCGGCGACTGCCCGTTCCTTGAACGGTATACTATTCATAAAATACCGCAGATTGACGACACCCGGACTGTCATACTTTTCCTTTTTCCAGGCTTCAATTAAGTCCCGGGCTTCCTGATCGCGGCCAATGAGGGCGTAAAAAGATGCCAGCCAGGCCCTCCACGACGGGGCATTTTCCGGGTTGAGCCTCATGGCCTTTTCGACCAAAGCCACCGCCTCTTTCAAATCCCCCATACAAAAATGGGCGACGCCAAGAAAAACCAAATACCGGGCAGGATTGTGGGGATCGAGCCGCATTCCTCTCTTTAAGAATTCAACGCCATCCCTCGGATTTCCCGCCAAGGTCAAGACGTACCCCATATTTAAATGACAAGCCGGATCATTGGGATCAAGGGCCAAGCCCTTTTCCAGTTCCAAAATGGCCTCCTGATGCTGACGCCTCCAGAGATACATCCGGGATTTGACGGCGTGACTAATTGGATCCTTCCCTGCCTTTTGCAGGTATTGAATCGATCGCGCCCGAGCTTCATGCCAGGAGACACCCAGGCCCTTAAACAATGCCGGCATCATCGACGCCTCATAGTAAATCGCAGACAGGGCAGCACAAGGTCGTTTGTAATTCGGATCCAATTCGATGGCTTTGTCAAGGGAGGCGACGGCTTTGATGAAATCATCGGGGGTAACGCGAAGATAATGCAAATATCCCCTCAAAAAGGCATCATATGCAGCAACATGCTCAGTTCCATTTTCAGCTGCCCATTCCTTTTCACTCCCAGCCAACCTCACTGACACGGCGGAGACAATCTTTTCGGTTATTTGATCCTGCAAGGCAAAAACATCTCTCATAATGCCATCATATTTCTCTGCCCAAAGGTGATGGCCCTTGATGGCGTCGATAAGCTGCGCGTTGATCCTCACCTTTTCGCCCGCCCGGCGAACACTTCCCTCCACCACATAACGCACCCCCAACTCCTCCGCGACCTGACCAACCCGGATGGGTTTCCCTTTATAGGTAAAGGCAGAATTGCAAGAGACCACGAAAAGATTCGGGCTCTTGGAGAGGGAGGTAGTGATCTCCTCAGTCAAACCATCGCTGAGGAAATCTTGCCCTGGGTCTTCGCTCATGTTCAAAAATGGAAGGACCACTATAGATGGCTTATCCGGCAGAGGATGCTTCATCCGTTGAATAGAAGCAACGTTGATCCGGGAAGGGCTTAAATAGACTTTCCAAATTGCAGTAACCCCAGCCAAGATTCCTATCGTCGCGATTAGCCCAACCCAACGATATTTAATCCAGGCAGATTTTCCTTTTTGGGGGGTATAAAATAGAGCCGGGGTTGCTTCGGGAATTGCCTGTTCTTCCTCAGGCTCTGCTTTTTCTTTCCCCTCCTTTTGCAGGCTCGAAATAAAGCGATTCCACGCGTCACCATTAAGGGAATCCCCGAAAATAATTGCAGTATCCTCCAGGTTGACCCCCATTTTATCTATGGCGAACTTCAGCCTGACATTCTCATCGCTTCCCATATACTCGAAAAGATTCGCCCACCCATCCTTTTCTGCGTCGCTAAATGAATAGATTTTACCAATGGCCCCATCCCCTTCTTCCTTTTTCTTCCCCAGCACCTTGAAGAGGGGAGCTTCCTCCAAGTTCGGAAGGGCATTCTTCCATTTCCTGTAAATCCTTGGGAGAAGATTTTCCCTATCTGAAGACCCGGCGGCCCCCCCGACGGTTTCATTCAGCAAGGCGAGAAGATCGAAGTGTTTCTGGAGGGGAATAGATTTGATTTTCCCTAATTTTTTCATCTCGTTAACGACTAAGGCGATCAGGGAAAGGTAAAATCTTCGAGACGCAGAGTTGAAGTGAAGGGTTAATTGTATTCTGCCCTTGAGATGAAGGTGGAGCTTGAATTCATTCAGGTCAATCTGAATGGAAGGTTTCGGACTTTCAATCATTTTTCAGCCACTGGAGCCAATTGCAAATTGGGATTTTAAGCGGGTTGGAATTAATCCTAAAAAAATATGACGGTCCGTACCGTCATATTTATATCAGAGAGGTAATAATTGCAATAGATTTTTATCAAGGCCGGGCACCCATTCTAACCGGGAAGACCTCCTGATGAGCGAAAAGAAATTCAAAAATACAATTTGTTGAATAAACCTAATGAATTATGGGCGCGTTCTTGGGGATTCTCCGAAAGGGCATTTTGAAATTTTGGGAAAGGGAACCGGTTTTATACAACTGTTTCAACACTCTTGCAGAAACCCAAGAGTCCCAAAGGAATTGCCGGGAAGCCGTCAGGAGTTATTGATTTGCCTTTAAAAAGAGCGGGGATCAATGCCCCCCATTATGGAGCGGATATGGAAAGGGGTATTCGGAAATTGCCGATTGCGAGGCTCCAAGGGAGTTTACATTTCCCTATGGGGCTTTTCTTCTCTGCTTTTCTTGAATTATCCCTTCTTTACAAAAATCGCTAAATCTCCAAAACAAAGGAGGAAATGACCATGGCTACAAAAAGGACAGTCATAAAGGCGAGAAGAAATAAAAAGGGACGGATTGTGAAAATATTTATTTGTTTTTTAGGCGTCCTGATTTCCCTGGTCTTTACCCAATTCGCAGTTGCGGGGAAATCAATCCATCTAAAATCTTGGTGCACGATCTTCGTCCCGGATTTTATCCCTGATTTCTCGATGTGGCGTTCAAGATTCACCCCCATCACTGCCGATCCTTCTCTTTTCCTTTTCTACGTGGAGGCAATAAATCCCGACAACCCGTCCGATTTCGTAATCCTCTATGTTGCCCATGAAATTAAAGATGACAGCTCGGAAGAAAATATTATCATCGCCATTGAAAATAGGCTAAGGCCGGAGAAAGGCGAGAATCGCCCCCCCAGAGTGGTGGTTGATCAAAAATATCTGCGCACCGGGGTTCCAAGTTTCCAATTTACCGAAGTCCCTGAGCTGCCAGAATTAGATTCCTTGATCAGAATCAAAACCGCAGAGAAAAAGCATTTGTAGCCTGCGGGTGATCGTTCAAAGCGGGGGAGGAAATGTAAGATAATACCTCACCATGAATCTCACGGATGGCGCCGCCCAATAGCGAATCCTCTCTGTCATTCTGGGGCGTGTTGGCTTCGCGAAAAAACTTCCAAATTGGGATATTCTTATGAGGAAAAGGAGGGGATACTATGGTCCTGCCTCCTTATATTTTCGGGGGATTTATATTCCCAAAAACATACTTTCGTTAACTGCTATCTCCTCTGGTTTTGGACCATCAAAAAGGTTTCGATATGATTTTCATCTATTGAATCGGGATGCATGACTTCTTTCGGTAATCTTCGATCTCTGAAGTATCCCTTGCTCGAACATTAGTAGGTGCACTCGGTAAACTCATCACCTTCAGGGGAAAAACCGACCCTTGGGGACCCCATTCTTTTAAACTTTTAGGGAAACTATCCTTTTTTGATAAAATCCTAAAATAATTTAAAAGTTAAAATTATGGAGGAAAGCTCTTTGACTGGGCCTTCCTCCTCTCGAAGTTCCCGTATTCAAAACGTCAATATCCCTTCCGGTAAATCTGGGTTCTTGCTCTCAAAATTCCTGCAGACGGATCCACGTTCAATTCTGCTTTCCTTTGATTTCCAGCAAAATTCCCTGAATTCCGCACTCTTTTGGTCCCCCACGGAATCATAATGCTTGCAACCTTTCCTGCAAACATGCGGAGTCATTTTTGAGAGGTTTTTAATATCCCCGAAAAAGGAAAATTCTTCAGCTAATCTCTTGGTAGGCTCATCCAGTTCTTCTTCACTGAAACGACCATGGCCATTCCCGGGTCCTTCCTGGACTTTCTCAAAATTATTTCCTTCACCCCCCGGAATTTGACTAAACACCTTAACACCATCAAAAAAACAAGGGGCTACAGGACCCTTCAAAATCGCTGTAACCCCTTATTTTCTTTGGTGCCGAGACCCAGAATCGAACTGGGGACACGCGGATTTTCAGTCCGCTGCTCTACCGACTGAGCTATCTCGGCTTTATGCCCAAAACTATTTAAAAATGGATGGCGCCTTCCAATCCTAAGGTTTTTATTATAATGCCCTTCCTCATTTAGTCAAGTATTTTTTCGTTCGATGTTTTCAGCCGATTTTTCCCTTAATGGGCACTTGACCTCTTAGCCCCTTGATCCCTTCTTTTCGCTTATTGCTCTCGTACCACCATGGTGCCGGTAATCCTATCATGCCAGGAGCGTTTGCTGGAGGTGAATCCTACCCAAAAAAAACCGAGAAAGAGGGGTGCCGCTGAAAAGGCATAGGCGATTACCCGAGACAGGGCCCGGGAAAAAGATAGGGGTTGACCATTGACCTGGACTACCCGAAGGCCAAAGATCATTTTGCCAATGGTCTGACCCCAGGCTCCATGGAAAAAAGCGAAATAAGACAGGCCCAGCATCAGACCTAAAGGAACAAGAGCAGGCAGAATGAGGCGCAGCAGATTCCAATAGAAAATTTCTGGACCTCTTCCGGGTGACAATTCAACGGCGAGTAACCCGCATACGATAAAGATGACAAAGATGAGGAAAAGGATTAGCTGATCAACAGCAAAAGCCATGAGCCGGAGCCAAAATCCGCCCTTCAGGGCGCGGTCCCAGCCGGCAGTTTTTTCCTCTTTCTCAGAAAGTTCTTCAGCGGAGAGCGGATCCGTGACGGCAAATCCGGGGCCGTAATGGGTGCCATAATCAACCCCGCGGGAATCTAAAATGATTCGTGGGCCGTCCATGATCGCCGGGCTTTCTTGTTGACCTTGAGCAGGGAGTGGGTCCACCTTAGGGGGTTGAATCCCCTGATCTTCGAGGTGGGCCAGTTCCTCTTCGTAAGAGATCTTCAACAACTGGCGCAAAGAAACCAAATCCTGCCCGCACTTTGGGCAGTGGTCGGCATCATCTGGAACTTGAATGTGGCAACGTTTACACTTCATTTTCATTCCTATCCAAGGGATTTGGCTAAATTATAAAAGGGGGATGAAGCAGAGGCAAGAACAAATTTATCCTCAGTTCAGATCGCCCAGGAGAAATTGGAGCAAGCAGACAATCGCGACTCCGGCGGTTTCTGCGCGTAAGATCCTTGGCCCGAGGCGGATCGGCCGGAAACCGGCTTGTTGGGCCCGCAGGGCTTCTTGCTCAGAAAACCCTCCCTCCGGACCAACCAGAACGTAGATCGAGGATGCCGCTTCCCCGCAGGAATCCAGGAGCGTCCCCGTTTTTTCCCTTTCCCAAAGAAAAAATTTAAGGGTTTTTTCAAATTCCTTATTCAGGGCGTCGGCGAAGGAGCAGGGAAAATGGATGCGAGGAACCGTTGTCCGCTGGCATTGCTTGGCAGACTCGGAAACGATCTTCTCCCAGCGCAATTTTCTCGAACGGTTTTTTTCTCCTTCCCATTGGGGAACGACATGCTCGGAAGCAAAGGGGATGATCTCGGCGACTCCCAACTCGGTAATTTTTTGCATCAGCCAATCGAACTTGGCAGCCTTCAACAGACCCACACCCAAAATGATTTTCAAGGGTGATTCGGCAGTAGAGAGAGATATTCCCGTGAAAAGTTTAAAAAATATTTTATCCGCAGCAATATGAGAGATAACCGCGGGATATTCTTTCCCTGCCCCGTCAAAAAGAACAACCGCATCGCCAACTTTTAGCCGCAGAACTTGGCGGATATGCCTCATTTCACCCCGATCGTCAATAACCGCTTCCAGACCGTGGACCCCTTCCTGGTTAACTTTGAAACGACGCGGTTTCATTTTCCTCCATCTTTATGATCCAGCACGAAACAAGTCCAGCCTTGGGAATTTTTCGTGAGCCGGACTTGCAATTTATAACTGGCAAAAGCGTCCGCCATTTCTTTTGTTTGTCTTTGCAGAAATCCTGATACGATGGCAATTCCTCCCGGGGAGATTTTTGCAGCAAGAGAAGACGCTACGCTCAAAAGCTCTTGGGGTAAAAGGTTCGCCACAACGATGTCAAAACCAAGGCTGGCGCCAGGCACGGAGCCAACGCGAAAGTCGATTCCTTTTTTCATCTTGTTCGCAGCCGCGTTTTTGCGGGCTGATTCCACAGCCACGGGGTCGATGTCAATGGCCACAACCCGCTTTGCCCCCAGTTTCCGGGCCGCGATCGCCAAAATGCCTGATCCGGTCCCCACATCCAATAGGGACGGCGGGTCGGGAAAAGATGGAATCATTTTATCCAAAGTTTGCAGGCACATTTGCGTACTGGGGTGGGTGCCGGTGCCGAAGGCCATGCCCGGATCGATCTCGATGATGATTTGTTCTTTTTGGGGAGTATATTTCTCCCACGGGGGTTTAACCACAATGCGGGGGGAGATGAGCAGGGGCTTGAAATTCGATTTCCAGGCTTCCGCCCATTTTTCTTCCTGGATGACTCTGGATCGCCAGATCAAAGGATGCGGTTTACAGATCGAAAAAAGGGAGCTTTGGATTTTTTTCTTTTTCAACCCAAAGGATCGATGGTTCGGAAAATAGGCGATAATGCACTCTTTTTTTTCTTTTAAGGACCCCACACCATTTTCTTGGATAATTCCGGGGGAACCCTGCTCAATCAAAAAATTGGCAACGACTTCCCCAAGAGAAGGGTGAACTTCTACCCGCAATTCTATCCAGGAACTTTTTTGAATAACTTTAGGCACGTCCGCTCCCTGTAATCCCGGCAGTTCACTTTCTTCACTTCCAGTTGTTAATTTGTATTCTACCAGAGAAATATTGGCCAGACAATGCAACTATCAAAATCGCCCCAGCCAATTCCCCAGCTAATAGATCTTGCCCACTTCACTTTTCAATGGGTTGATGAATTCACTTTGACCTAAAAAAGGCGATTTACCACAGAGGGCACAGAGGAAAGTTAAGATAAATCAATGAAATTAAATCCTTTTCGTTACTTAACTCTGTGCACTCGTTCAGTGAAAACAATGAAACATTTTATCTGAGGAATTGATTAT
>JAOUFX010000732.1 GCA_029857975.1 Deltaproteobacteria bacterium
GCAGGAAGTCACGATCTGCGAATGCGGAACTGCCTTTCGGGTTATGAAGCATCTTGTGGGAGAGCAACCCTTCAAGGTTTCACATATTGCTGAAGTGATGGCGAGGTATCTCAAAGAAGACAGAATTAAGGTAGAAAGGAATCGAATTAAAGGGCTTATCACTTACCACGATCCCTGCCAGTCTACGAGAAATAGCGGGGTGATAGAAGAACCCCGATATGTCCTGAATCAATTGACCTCCCACTTCACCGAGATGACCCCCAATCGGGAATATAACCTTTGCTGTGGCGGAGGGGGAGGGCTGGTGGCCCTGGAAAATGAGCCATTCAGAGAAGAAACCGGAAAGGCGAAGGTCAATCAGATAAGAGAAACTGGAGCAACCATCGTCGCCACAGGTTGCGAAAACTGCCACACCCAATTGAAGTTTCTTAGTGATCGGTACAAGACTGGAGTCAAGGTGGAGTTCTTAACTAATCTGGTTGCCAACTCGTTGGTTCTGGAATAAATTCACGAAGAATGAAAGGGGGGCCGTATCGTGGAAATGGAGCGACAAAAGAAGGATGTTTTAATGAGGTTGAGGCGTATCGAGGGCCAGCTACGGGGAATCCAGCGGATGGTGGATGAAGGGGTTTCCTGTCCTGAGATTCTGACCCAGGTCGCTGCAGCAACGGCGGCCCTTAAGAAGGCGAGCATGACCATCATCCAGACGTATATGGAGGAGTGTCTCAGTAAAAGCAGGGAAGAACGGGGCATGAAACGGGAAGATGCAATAAGAGATTTTCAAAAGGCCATCGCACGGTATATCGACTGGGCTTGATTTCAGAAGGCAGAAGGCGGGAGGCAGCAGGCAGAATAATTTCCCCTTTATTAAAGGGGGGGATTCAAGAGGGATCTGGGGATGAGAAGAAAGGAGGAGAATAAGATGAGTTCTGTTTTGAAAGTAAAGGGAATGAGTTGTCAGCATTGTGTGATGTCGGTGACAAAGGCACTCAATCAACTGGATGGGGTCAAAAATGTTCAGGTGGACCTTGCAAAAGGGGAGGTCCGCTTTGAGAATACCAAGGAAATCGCTTCAAACCGGATTGAAAAGGCCATCACGGATGCTGGATATGAAGTCATTCAGAGTTGAAATTTCAAATTTCAGATTTTAGATTTCAGATTTTTTCAATTTGCAATCTGCGATTAGAAATCTGCAATCAAGAGAGGAGATATCATGCCAATCTACGAGTATCGATGCCGAAAATGTGGAAAAGTTTTTGAGAGATTCCAGAAGGTAGGAGAAGGGGGAGAGAAGCTCGTGTGTCCCTACTGTGGAGAGAAGAAACTTGAAAAGATGATCTCCGGTTTTTCTTCTTCAAAGGGTGAAGCATCGGCCTCTTCGTGTGGTCCCACTGGAGGATCTTCGAGATTTACCTGAGGCTAACGAATACCGGTGGTCCACCGGGCAATAACAGAGGTGACTTCGAAATTCACTGTTTTCCGAATACTTTCTCTCTTTCAGGACGCGGAAGATTTCGCCGGGTAGATCTCGTAGTTGGATTTTAAAGTATTAGAAGGCACCCCGTCTCATTCTCGAATCCTTATCCTATTTACTTCTACCAAAATAAGCCTTCCCTTGTAGGAACTCATCTCAGGATACGAGGACAAGTAATTTATCAGGCGCACCATGAGTTGCGGGATAATCTCTGGGTGATTTCTGACCTGGAGGGCGACGATTCCTTTATAATATGCTGGAGGGTAATTTAGCTTGTCGGTAAAATCACCGTTTAATGAAATAAGAATTGAATCAAGTCTCTGGGCTGTTGCTATAACGATTGGATCTGGGGATTCTATGGGAATGTGGTCCTTTAGCCGCAGGACCTCATAACCTGCATCAAGAAGCTTTTGAATGATAGAGTTGGGAATACAGTGATCTGCAAAAAACCTTAACCCCATCAGATGGCAACCTCGAACTCCGAAAGGTCACGAGCATAATCCAGACAGGCAGCAATTCGCTCATGAGTGAGGTCAGGAAACTCCTTGATAATGTCCTCAAAAGTGCTTCCAGCTGCTAAATATCCAAGGATAAGGCTGACGGGAATTCTAGTTCCCTTAATCCGAGGCTTACCCCGTAGTACATCAGGTGTGCTTGTAATATGATCCTTCCAGTTTACTTGCATATTAACCCTCCTTGGTCAGGTGCTTGGCACACGTATCTTAACCTATCCCTTAAGCCGCTTTTCTCAATTAATAATATCAATCAAAGAAGCCTAAAGGCAAGATTTTCTTTTATTCTCCCCTGTAATTTTCTAACTTATCCATGTCTCCAACACCAGGCGGCGGGTGCGGTATTCGACGCACTCCCGCTCTTCCTTTTCTTTGCGGACGCGGAGGGTTTCGCCGGGGGAAATCCACGCAATAATATTTCCCCAAACCAAAGAGTTGAAGCGCGATCTCTTCCCTAATATCTCTGTTCTTCAGGAGCACCGCTACCCCTTTCACCTCGCGCCTTACGACTTACCCCTATCTCGATCAGATCTATTTACGACCAGTTTTCAGGGAGCTATCAGATAAGATACCTGAGCAAAGACCATTCGACTTACCACCGTGCACCCAGTCTCCACCCCAAATTTTTGACTACGTGCACCGG
>JAOUFX010000039.1 GCA_029857975.1 Deltaproteobacteria bacterium
GATACCAAATCTGGCATTAGTGGTTCCTCGGGTATTGGGGAATCGACAACTATCATTACAGGGATGAAGTTGTTTGATTAGAGGGGGGGTAATGGAAGGAGCCCGTAGGGCGACTGGAGTTACCCCTCCCTCGGCGTGACGATACCGGATCATTTCTTTTCCTGCTTGAAAGAGCATTTCTCCGTTTCCCGCCTTTTTAGTTTTTCCGTCCTGTTAATTCTCCCCAAACGTCGTCTCTTTCTTGTGGGATGATGATCCCAAACTGCAATGGAGGGGAGATCATCCTTGGGGAAGAGGTGTCAGTTCTGTGGTCAGTTCTTTGTTCCAGATTATCGGGTAAGAGAGAGGCAAAAGGCCTGCCGGAGGGCGGAGTGCCGGCAGGCTCGTAAACGTCTGGCTCAACAGACTTGGTGTGCGAAGAATCCGGGCTACTTTCAGGGGCGATATCCCTATGTCAAGGAATAGCGGCAGAAAAGGAGAGCTGGGGTCCAGCCCTCCGGTCCGGAGATGATACAAGACAAGATCCCCCTTGCGCAGCCTTGTCTGAGGCTGATTTTGCTGATCCCGGGGGAGAAAGAGGACCTGATACAAGACAAGATCGTCCTTAGGAGGCTGAGCCGGCGCACCTTTGCGGCTTATGGATAGAGAAAGAGGGTGATACAAGACAAGATCGATTTTTAGCTTAGAGGGTTCTATGCTGGACTCGATCCTAGCGACAGGAGGCAGCCATGGATTCGATGACCATCCAACAAGTCCGGCAGCTTTACGAGGTGGAAAGATTGAGCCTGCGGCAAATTGTCCAAAAGCTGCAAGTCTCTAGAAAAGCAGTCTCCCGGATCATCCAGGATCAGCCCCTGAAGAAACCCAGCCGGAAGCTTCTCTGCCAGCCTTATGACCGATTGATCCGGGAATGGTACCAGGAATATCCCTTTATCAAAGCGACCCAGGTCTATGAGCGGCTAAAATCTTACGGGTTCCCGGGGGGCTACGGAACGGTCAAAAGATATACGCGCCCCTTACGTCAGAAAAAGTTCCCAGGGTTCCATGAGCTTACGTTCTTGCCGGGAGAAGAGGCGCAAATCGACTGGATGGAGTGGAGGTTCCCCTTCGGCGTGCTGTATGGTTTCGTGTACCTTTTAGCCTACTCCCGATACCTGTTTGTCCACTTCTATCCCCGTCATTCCCTGGAGTTCTTCCTGGATGGTCACTTGAAAGCCTTTCAGGAAATCGGCGGGGTGGCCCACCGACATCGGTATGACAATCTCAAAAGTGTCGTCCTCAAGAGAACTCCCGAGATCACCTTCAACCCCCAGTTCCTGGAGTTTTCCCGACACTATGGTTTTTCCATCCACCCCTGCACGCCCGGACGAGCTAATGAGAAAGGACGGGTCGAACGGGTGATCCGGGACCTCAAAGACTTCCTGAAGATCACCCCCTGCCAGCACCTGTATGCAGCCAATCGTGAAGCCTACTTCTGGCGTCAGGAGAGAAATCAGCGGATTCACCGCTCTACCGACCAAAAACCCACCGATCTGTTGAAGGGAGAAAAACTCAAAACCCTGCCCCAAATCCCTTACCGCCCCTACCGGATCGTCCTGGCCCAGATCAGTAAAACCGGCTTTGTGGAGTTCGACACCAACCGCTGCTCCGCCCCTTCTGCCTATGCCAACACCACCGCTGAGGTCTTAGCCTATGCGGACCACCTGGAAATCGTGGTCCGAGGAAAACATATCGCCAACCATCCTCGATTTTGGGAACAAAAACAAAAGATCGAAAACCCCCAACACCGCCAATCGCTCCTGAACCGGACCCCCCACTTTAAAAAGCAGCGCATTTATCAACTCCTGACCGCAATGGACCCCAAGGTGGCCACTTCCTAAAACAAGCCGAAGAGGAAGGCCAAGAGCCCGACCAGATTGGATATGAGATGTTTCGAATCCTCCTGACCACCGCTAAAACCATCTTCCTGGTGGCAGTACGGGAAGCCATCCAGCTGAAGATCTATAAGACGCGGTACGTCCAAAGTCTCTTAGGCTCCGACCTCTCCCGCCCTCCCCATCCTGTCCACCCCCAAAACCCAACTCTCTTAACCCTCACCTACGAAAGGAGATCACTCCGTGACTATGATGACCTTATCTGAACTGTGGAGACATTTTAAACTCCTTACCGACCCCCAGGACCTCTCCGAGACAGAAAGGTCCTTCTTACAACGTCTTCTCGCCGAAGAACAAAAACTGCGGGAGAAAAAACGGATCGAACATCTTCTACACCAGTCCGGTATCAAACGAATCAAACTCCTCAAAGAGTTTGACTGGACATTCAACCCCAAAATCCCCAGGGATAAAATCCTGGAGTTCCTCAACACCCAATGGCTGAAAAAACCTTCCAACCTCGTGATCATCGGACCGGCCGGAGTGGGCAAAACTCACATCGCTACAGCCTTGTGCCATGAGGCCATCTTTAAAGGCTGCCAAACCATTTTCCTCTCCCTCTTTGACCTGAATGCCAAACTGGCCAAAGCCAAAAACCTCTACAGCTTGATCGAGTTCTATTCACGAATCCCCGTGCTCTGTCTGGATGAACTGGGCTACGTGATCCCCACCAAAGAACAGGCGGACTGCATCTTCCAAATCTTCTCTAAAAGAACCGAGGTAACCACCACCTTGGTAACCACAAACCTCGTCCCCTCGGACTGGGGCAAAATCTTCGACTCGGTCACCGCCTCGGCCCCCGCCAGTTCGTATACTGCCGACCCCGATCTGTCAGCACCTCCTTCGGCACTCCATACTCCGATATTGCCCGCGCCGATACACCTCAATCACCTGATCCGCCGTCTGGCTCCGATACAACTCCAAAACCACCATATACCGCGAATAATCATCGATCATCCCGATTAAATACGCATATCGCCCCCCAGACGAAAGGTAAAAATATCCTCCTGCCATAACTGGTTCGGCGTTGGCCGCTCTAAAAACCGAGGACGGCTTCCATTACGATGGGAACTCTTGGAGGAAAGAACAAGCAACGACTCTTTCTTAAGTGTCCGCCGCACCGTCTGCGGGGAGGCACTCAGGAAAAACACCCGCTTCAATAGATTGGAAATCCGTTGGACTCCAAAGAAAGGCTCACCCTTCTTGATCTCGACAATCTTCTCGCGCACCGGACCGGGAAGCTTCCGCCGACTCCCCGAAGACACTACCTGAATCCGTAAACCCGCTTCGCCCTGTTCCTGATACGCCTTCAACCAATGATAAACCGTGTCTTTGCTGACTCCCACCTCCTTACACAACAAAGAAACCGGCAACCCTTCTTCCAACCGCAACTTCACTGCACGAAGTTTAAACTCAAACCCATACCGCTTCCCAAACCGACTCTCTTTCCCCTTGCACTTCCTCTTGACTTCCTCTACACTTTCCATGGGCTCACTCCCTTTCTCCCCAAGAGGGTGTCACCCATTTTTACCTTTTTCTCTATCTCATGATCTGCTATTTAGGACAAAAAAAACATAAGGACGACCAAGCGAGGTATTGCATCAGCAGAAAGTTGAAAATATATAACCTGAAAAAGCGTTAAAATTGGCAACCCATATAAAAAAACCTTTAAAACACTGGGGAATATCATTACTCCTTTTTATGAAATTTAGCAAAGCGGTTAAAATCTTTACTTTTTTAAACGGATGATTTGTTGAAAAGCTCCATTGTCTTGCAAAATTTTTGTTTTGCCCCAAGCGCTTAATCCCAACAATCAAGGCATAGAGGATAGCCAGAATCAATTCTACCGGATGGTAATAAGTTGAAGGTTGAGGAAAAGGAACCTATTTTTGCAAATGCCAATTTAATCTAAGTTTTTAAAATAACTGATGAATAAGGACAATGCCTCCAAATTGAGTCAGATTGCGGTCTCCAAGGGAGAGATGTAAAATCCTTTTAGCATCGGGCACAAGGCTAACTTTTAGGGAATGTTCTGCCAGAGAGATTTTGTCAGTATTATATTTGATCTTCATGGCTATTAAAAGGCTTTCCTCATATTCTTTGATTTAAAGGAATATCATTTTACGCTTTTTTTATGTATAATTTCACGTTTGAATATTTACATAAGGATGTTAATGAAGTATTTTTTGAGGGCGTTTTGGATTATTCCAATTTAGAAAATAAAGAAACAACCGAAATTGCATTGATAAATAAATTTAATAAATTGGAAGAGGAGATAGTTCAACTGATAAATAATTCAAAAATTTTGCAATTGGAAAGGGTAATAAGAAATTCCTCTTTTTACCCCTCGAAGAGAAGTTGGCTAGATACTTTATTTTCATTTCAGTTGCTTCGGATACGGATATTAATATAGATAAGAATGCGGTCATAGGGAATTCTTGTCTGTTAGACCTTGCAGAAACTTTATTTCTTCAGAAGGATGCCAGATAGGGAATCTTGAGGCTATGGAAAGGGAAAAGGAAGCCATTTTAAATCATATCTATAATTCTCATGGTTGGAAGGCATTGATAGTTTATTATAAATTGCGAGAAAAAATCTTTCCGGTAAATTCGAGGAGGAGAAGAGCAGCAAAGTTCGTACGGAACTTCACATGGAAGATTTGCGGTAGATGGAGACAAATAGGGACCAACGCTGTTGACGCAATTGGATCTATCCTTGAGGGTCCCCCCCTAAAAGGAAAAAATCGGATGCTAGTAATTGACCGGTTCGTACCTACATACGACAAGGACTCTGGGTCACTGAGGATGTATTCTTTTTTGAAAATATTGAAAGAGCTGGATTATAGGATTACGCTTCTGCCCGATGACCTTCAGAAGAGGAAGCCATATGTGGATGATCTCCAAAAAATAGGGATAGAGGTATTATACGGAAACCTGGATGTCGAAAAATATCTTGGGAGAATGGGCGCGCTCTTCACTTTTGTTATATTATCAAGGCCGGAACAGGTATTTAAATATATTTCCCTTATCAGGGCCTATGCCATTAACAGTATTGTTATATATGATACGGTTGATCTACACTGGTTGAGATTTGAAAGGGCTGCAGCTGTTAGTGGCGATAAGGAATTACTTAACAAGGCAAGATACTTTAAATCGATGGAGCTCTTCAATGCTTCATGTTCAGATATCGTCTTTACAATTACCAAAGATGAAAAAGAATTTCTCTTAAAGGAGTTACCGAATTTAAAGATTGACGTAATTCCAAATATTCATGATGTTATTAAAGAAGTCAAGCCCTTTGAAACGAGGAAAGATATAATGTTCATCGGCGGGTTCCTTCATCATCCGAATGAGGACGGTGTTTTTTTCTTTGTAAAGGAAATATTCCCGAGAGTAAAAGAAAAAATACCGGATATAAAATTTTTTATTGTAGGCAGCGACCCTTCAGATGCGATTTCAAAGCTTGATTCAAAAAATATAAAGGTAACCGGATATGTGAGAGATGTCACACCTTATTTTGAGAATTGTCGTATCTTTGTATCCCCCTTACGATTTGGAGCCGGCATGAAAGGAAAAATCGGTCAGAGCATGGCTTATGGTCTACCTGTTGTAACTACGACAGTGGGGGCGGAAGGGATTGGGCTTGTAGATGGCGAAAATGCTTTGATTGCAGATGAACCGGGGCAATTTTCTAATTCAATAATAAGATTATATACGGAGAAAAATCTCTGGGATAAGATCTCTTCGAAATCTATCGAACATATCAGAAGCAACTATTCTCAAGAGGTCATTGCCCCAAAAATTGCTGAACTTTTTAATTCTATAAATTTTCAGGGGAGATAATGTTGGACAAATTTTCCAATATGGCCTTGGTATCGGGCATTTATCTTTCCGATCAGGAAAACAATATTGAGCATATAGTGGATCAATTTAACATGAGCTCTAAATGGAATGTAAGGCAAAAGTGGGCTGCGATAGGAAACCTTCCGCCATCTCAGGCCGTAAAGAAGGTGACCGATTTAAATATTGAAAACGGTCAGCCTAAATTCGTTTTAATAAATAAAATGCTGGGTGAAGAAGTTTTGCATAATTACGATTTCGTCATCATTTGTGATGATGACATTACACTGCCTTCAAACTTTCTTGATACGTATCTTGATTTAGTTTTAAAAAATGATTTTGCTCTTGCCCAGCCTGCAAGAACCCATAATAGCTTTATTGATTGGCATTTTGTGGAGCAGCTTGAAGGACTTAAAGCCAGGAGGACATACTTTGTGGAAATAGGCCCCCTTCTATCAATGCGGCGGGACATCTTTTCAGCCCTTTTGCCGTTTGATGAGAGTTCGAGCATGGGTTGGGGTTATGATTTCGTATGGCCTCATGTTATAGAGAAGATGGGTCTTCGCATGGGTATTGTTGACGCTACGCCAGTTGAGCATAGCATGCGGAGGCCTGTAAGGAATTACAACTATGAAGATGCAAGAAAAGGGATGGAACATTATTTGTCGCGGAATCTTCATCTTTCGAAAAGTGAGGCATTTAGAATATTAGAATCCTATGCTTAGAGTATAATTTACTGAAGTCTTGCACTTTTTAGACGCATAGTTGCTCGAGGTAACTATCGAGCATATTTTGTTTAAATTGGACCTTCATGGTTTTAAGGCTTACAGTAGTTCTTTCTACTAAAATCTTCTTTCGTACTTGAAGAACCAAAAACCGGATTGATAGATCCAAAGAAATTCTTTTATCTTTTATCTACTGGAGGATTTTGAGAAGGATCAAAGTAAAGTAGCTCAAAAGAACCAAGGTCACATGACCTTGGATGGCCCGGAGGTTGCGGACCTGGTAATCTCCCAGCCCTAACCGCCGTTTGAGATCCTTGATCATCTGCTCGATATTCCAACGGTGGGCGTAGAACTTTACGATTTCCAAGGCTGGCAGAAGAAAGTTAGTAGAAACCAGGTAGCGGATTTTCCGGATTTTCTTCCGTTTCTCTTTGACAATGACTACCGCAACCGGCCCCAAACCTTTCACCAGGACGATAAATTTGGCGATCTTTAACGTTTTGTTCTTCCCATAAAGGAAGGCCGAAACTTCCCGAAAAGCCGATGTTCGGGAAGTGAGTTAGACAACGGATGTCTGCTTTCCCTTAACCCAGACGGCGGAATTGGATTTCAGCTGAGAGATCATATGATAGCCACAATTCAGGCAAAGCAGAGCCAATTCTTTACACCAGTACCAGCTATCGGCCGGAACATAGAGTTTGCAGGCCATGGGCAAGCACAGATTTTGGAGGATCCTTTTCGCCGGGGTGATTTTGGTCTGGAAGGATGCGCATCCCTTTGCCCCTTTGGGATGGTAGAGGCGGGACCCCAAGGGCAAGGGAGCCTTTTTATAGAGGAGGGCCGCCAGAACCCATTGGTGGCCAAAGACATTAGCAGGTTCTGGGCATGATCCCTATACCAAGCGCAGCCGGGAATCTTCTTTCCCGTTTTTTTGATAATCGTATTGTCCAGGAGGAGAAAGACCACGGAGCGGGCTTTAATCTTGAGGGTCTGGAAAAATTTTTGGAAGGCCAGGGCCAAGACCTCATCCCTGGCCCAGGCATTCTTTCCCAGGAACCGGGTGAAAACTGGAGAGGGATCGGGAAAGAAAAGAGCGAGCCAAAGATTGGACCATGGAGGAGGTGTGCCCTTCTTTTTCCAGTTGGATGAAGCCAAGAATGAAAGAAGAATAGAGTTTGAAAGAGGGGCTTGAAATAGCTTCCTCGAACCAGGATAATATGAATTGGACATCTTATTGGGCATTTTGGAATCGCATAGGCTGTTCTCCTTTCCGGGTTAATTTAAAACTTTGAGGTTTTATTAACCTATTATAAAGGGAACAGCCTATATTTTTAACTATTAAAAATACAAGACTTCACTTATTAATCAGTTTATGAAAGCTTTTTACCCTCCAGAAAGTCGTATGAAGGATAGTCCGATATGGAAGAAGGGGGAAAGAATTAAGGATTTTGGAAAAAAAAATTCTTGTTCCAATAACCCACTGCCACTTAGTGTAATAATTTGCACCTTCAACCGTGCAGGATTGCTTAAAATGGCACTTGAGAGCCTCGTTAAACAAACATTGAGTAAGGCGGACTACGAGGTTATCATAATCGATGATGGTTCTTCTGATTCCACAAAAGAGACCGTGGATTCGTTTTTTGAGCGACTTCCAATAAAGTATTTTTATCAAAATAATGCAGGTCTTGCTTCTGCCAAGAAGCATGGAATTTATGCAGCTCAGGGGAAAATACTCCTTTTTGGGGACGATGATGACATAGCAATGCCAAATCTTTTAGAGGAACATGTTAAAACTCATCGGGAATACCCTGAAGATAATTACGCAGTATTGCATTACACTACTTGGTCACCAAATCTTTTAATTACACCATTAATGCATTTTGTCGTAGAGGTGGGTTGTTTTCTATTTTCATATCCCCATATAAAACATGGAGATATTCTTGATTATACATATTTTTGGGGAGGAAGATCTTCTTGTAAGAGGTCTTTTTTGATAAATTATGGAGTGTTTAATCCAGTTTTTCATTTTGGCTGTGAAGATATTGAACTTGGATACCGCCTTTCCAAGAAGGGTTTAAAGGTCGTCTACAATGGCCTAGCAGTTGCTAAAATGGTTAGACCTATTACGTTTGACGGTTTTTGCCAACGCCTTATAAAACAAGGAAGGTCTCAATATATTTTTAGCACCTTGCATAACGAACCAGAAGTTCATAGGTGGGCAGAGGTTATGGGAGTCGAGGAAAAGTGGATTAATATCAGGGCCATCTATGAAGCAAAAATCAGATCAGCAAGGGAATTGGATAGGATTGTCAACATGAAACTAAAACATCATCTCGATTTAGATGATTTAACAATGAGACTTTTATACAGAGCATACTGGTGGACGTTTAAGTCATGTAAAATAAGAGGCATCGTGGAAGCAAAGGAAGAATCGCAGCAAAAAGCATCTGCAAATCAATATGAAAAATCACCTAAGAATTCCCTTTAAATAAAACTCTGAAAACGTTGCCACAAGAAGATATGCACAAAGAGGAGACGGAATTCGGTCATAGATAAAGTTGTAAAATTATGGAACGAAAATGAGGATAAACCTTTTATATAATCTGAAAAAAAATTCTCTGCAAAGGGTAAGAGGTCTAATTTTCATATTGAAACCGATTCACTCGATGGCTTATACGCGGAAAACGCCTCTATGATTGTCCATATTCCCAAGGTGTTATATTCTTGGTGAATAGTTAATCAGTGATGTTCTAAGATAAGGTCAAATCCTACGCCAATCTGTCTGTAAAAAAGGCGATAAAAGATGAATTAAAAAGGATAGAGATTGAGGCTGACGTCCTTAAGGGGACCGTTTATTGGCTATTATAGGGTTAAGAATATTAGTCCTGAGAATCCTTTGTTTAGATGATCATTCCTATAAATGATCATACATAGATGGATTCAATCCATCAGGCATAAAACTGAGTATGATAATTACGAAATTCTCATTCTTGAAAATAACAGCGGGTACTCCAAGACCTTCAGGTTTGATAAGGAGATAAAGTTAGATCCAAATGACAGGATTATAAGATACGATAAGCATTTTAACCACTCAAAGATTAACAACAATGCTTTATCCCTGATAGATTCTGAATATATTATCTTTGTAATAACGATACTGAGGTTATCTGACATGAGTGGAAGCGACGTTAAAGCATATATAGAATTCGACTGAATTGAGGGTCTTGATGACTTATAGTAGATTTCATGACAAAATCCTTCCCCCTAATACGAAAAGAAGGCTGTTGGCCAAAATATTTTCTGACATAGTATTACATCCAAGGAAACTGCTTTGGAATTTGAATAAAAGAAATTTTAGTAAATTCATATATTATTTTAGGACAACAGATCCAACAGTGTTGGAGGAAAAGGTAAGGAGAAAGATTTCCGAAACCTCGATATTAACATCGGATCTAAAAGGTAAAACAAAATCTATTAAAAATATTAAACTTGAAGAAGTGGAATTTCTTGAATTCCCTCGATTCCAGCAACCGGTAGTTTCAGTCATAATTCCGGTGTGGAATAAATGGGAATATACATATAATTGTCTATGTTCATTATTAAAATATACGGATAAAGTACCATACGAAATTATAATTGTTAATAATGCCTCGGATGATGAAACGCCTCAAATGCTTGCGAAAGTAAGGAATATTTGGGTGATAAATAATGAGACCAATTTTGGTTTCACTGAGGCCTGTAATATAGGGGCAAAAGCATCCACAGGCGAGTTCCTATTGTTTTTGAATAATGATACCGAGGTAAGGAAAGGCTGGCTAAGTGCAATGATTAATTTGGCTAAAATAGACAAATCGATTGGTTTAATTGGGGGAAAATTGATTTATCCCGATGGAAAATTGCAAGAAGCTGGAGGGATAGTGTGGAATGATCCTGAGAATCTCGCCTTTATTTATGGAAAGTATGATGATCCGAATAAATGGGAGTATAACTTCGTTAAAGAGGTCGATTATTGTTCAGGAGCATGTATACTGGTCAGGAAGGATTTGTTTAAAAAAGTGGGGTTATTTGATACACGATTTGCTCCTGCGTATTTCGAGGATACAGATTTGGCTTTTCGTATAAGAGAATTAGGGTATAAAGTAATGTATCAGCCAAAGGCTGAAATTATACATTTTGAGGGTTTGAGTGCCGGTACAGATACCTTACAAGGTGTGAAGAAATATCAGATTGTAAACCAGAATAAATTTTATGATAAATGGCGATCGGTGTTAGAAAATGGACATTTTCCTTCCGGAAAGGAGATTTTTTCCGCGCAAGATCGGTCAAAAGGAAAAAAGGTAATCCTTTTTATTGATCATTATATTCCTCATTATGATAAAGATGCAGGCTCTTTTATAACATTTGAATATTTAAAGATTTTCATAGGGATGGGTTTTAAGGT
>JAOUFX010000733.1 GCA_029857975.1 Deltaproteobacteria bacterium
CCGTTTAAAAATCTCCTTTTCCTCTTCCTTCGTTAAGCCCCCGTTGGCCAGCAGGTCCAAGTAACCCAAGATGGCTCCCGTAGGGTTGCCCACTTCGTGCGCTACGCCAGATGCCAGGCGGCCGATGGAGGCCAGCTTTTCGGAACGAATTACTTCATTCTGAGCCCGGCGTAATTCGCGGTTGACCTGCTCCAGAGAGCTGATATAATTTTCCATTTTTGCCCGGTCCTCGCGCAGGCGGGAAGCCATGCGGTTGAAAGCAGAAAACAGTTTGCCTACTTCATCCCCACCCGTGGGCTCGTTCACGGCATCTAAATTTCCTTTGGCAATCTTTTCGGACATCTGTACCAATTTTTTCAGGGGGTTGACAATCACTCGGGAGAGCAAGAAGCTCCCCACCGTGATGAGTAAAAAAGCATCAAACAGGATATAGAGAAAAATCATGGCCTGAGAACGGGAATGCGTTTCCCGCAGGTCATCTATGAAAATTTCTCCCCGCAGCCCCCCCACAGTTTCTCCCCGGAGAATCAGGGGGGCGGAGCAAAAAAGAGGAGATTTTTTCATCAACGAGAAAGATTCACTCTCTCCGACACTGTGGGCGAAAATCTTGCCGTCATGTAACGCTTTCTCCAGACCTTCATCCTGCAAAATCGTACCCACCTTTTCTGGCCGGGAATCGGCGAGTATGCGGTACTTTCGGTCGACGATCGAGAAATAGACGAAGAGATGGCTTTGAGCAAAAAAAGTGACGATTCGCTGTAGGTTTTCAGGAGGAGTCCGCTCGCCGGAGGTAATAAAGTCCGCAAGGTTTAAACCCCCCAGCAACTGCTGTAAAGAGGCTATCATTTGCTTCCCGCCTCTTACTTTCTGCTGCAGGAGGGTGCGTTCCTCGACCTTGAGGAAGAGAATGCCGATGAGGGCGATGGTGCCGGCAATCAATACCGCAAGGGTAAAAACAATTTCGGTTCGAATGCCAGGGCGAAAATTCCAAGCCATTTAATATTTCACCGCAGAGATCGCTGAGAGCGCAGAGGCAATTTAATCTTGAAATTTATTGACTAATCTACGAATACCCTGTTTGAGGACCTGCACGTTGAAATTGATCAATAATCCCACCTTGCATCCAGACAATTTAAGGTAAGATAACAATTGGGCTTCGTGAATGAGTTCTATTCTTTCAACTGCTTTTATTTCAACGATTACTTTTTCTTCCACCAGCAGATCAATCCGATATCCACAATCTAACTGTATCTTCCGATAATTTATAGGTAAGCTCTTTTGGCGTTCGATTTTTAAGTTTTCCCTTACCAATTCATAAGCCAGGCAAGCTTCATAAGCTGATTCTAATAATCCGGGGCCAAGTTCTCGATGCACCTTAATAGCCGCGCCGATTATTTTTTTCGTTATTTCATTCAAAATTTTTCCACTCTCACCGGTCTCCGCGCTCTCTGCGGTGAAAATGTTTTTAAGGTTTTCCCCAGCTCAGGTACCAGTTAATCAACTGCGGCCCGAAAAAGAGGTAAGCCAGCGCGGAAAAGGCCAAAAACGGACCAAAAGGGATTGCGTAATGCCGGCCTTCTTTTTGGATCAACATCGCAGTTCCACCGATCAAGGTTCCCGATAGAGAAGCAAAAAAAAGGCTGAATAGAATGGATTTCCACCCCAGCCAAGCCCCGATCATGGCCAGAAGCTTGACGTCCCCGCCGCCCATCCCCTCTCGCTTGGTCAGGGTTTCATAAATAAAGGCCACCACAAAGAGGGATCCCCCCCCGGCAAGGATTCCAATCAACGATTCTTTGATGGTGATTGATAAACCCAAGAGCGCCAGCAAGAATCCGATGGCAATCCCGGGGAGCGAGATTGTATCGGGAATGATGCGGTGATCCAGGTCGATAAAAGTGATCACAATCAAAGCTGCGGAGAAAATTAGGAAGGAAAAAAAGGTTGGGGAAAATCCGAACTTTAAAAAGAGGACCAGGGTAATAACTCCGGTCAGGGTTTCAACCAGGGGATAACGCCAGAAAATTTTCGCCCGGCAGTTCCGACATTTCCCCCGCAACAGCAGGTAACTCAGCAAGGGAATATTGTCACAAGCCCGGATGGGTGCCTGGCAGACAGGGCAGAAAGAGCGAGGAGCAACAATGGATAAACCCCGGGGAACACGATAGATGCAAACGTTGAGAAAACTGCCAAGGCAAGAGCCCAACAAAAAAACCACGAAAAGATTGAACCCATCCCCCATCACACAGTCTGCTTTCCTCATCTTATTTTTTTACTCTTTCTCCCACTTGCAAGGAGGCTCGATGATCCTGACTATATCATATTGAAAATCGAGATGCCCCAATTATTTTAAAGCCCCTTAGGCCAAGATTTGCATAAACAAAAAGAGGGCCGTCTTTTAAAGGCGACCCTCTTTTTTCAATTAACCGCCTGGATTAATCTTATTACGGGGTTAACGTGCTGGTTTCAGCACCTGTAACGCCGTTGAGAATTAAGCTTCCACCTAAATTAGCATGGGTAACCGATATGTCGCCAGCAACGGGGGGGGGGCCCGCAGCATCAGCAGCAACAACTATGGTAACGCCCGTTGAAGCTTTGCAGGCTGTCAAGAGAACGCCAATGTTCG
>JAOUFX010000734.1 GCA_029857975.1 Deltaproteobacteria bacterium
CCTTAGCCATTTGCGCATAAGCAGATTCGAGTTCATTTTTCACGACATGAGGGCGAACCAATTCTTCAACAAATCTGCTGATTTTCCTTGGGCCAATAACTTTGTGAAGGCCAAAATAGACTTTTTCATCAATGGTTATGGTTAATTTTTTTTGCATTAGAATTCCTCCTTGCTCTACACGTATAATATACGTGTAGAATCACCCATAGTCAAGAATAATCTTATGAAGCCTAACGTGCTCGCGGCTGAGTTGTAGGCCGAAGGCCCGTCTGCTCCAGTCCCGCCAAGCGGGATTCGCCCGCCGCAGGCGTAGAACACGCTGCCCTCAGACGTGAGCGCTATTCGGCGTCCGGTGGATCGGTTTGTTGGCTTACTTATAACAATCTATCAAAATCTTCGGGCGTTAATTTTGCTTGTTTCAATACATGAGAAAGAGTGGAACGTTTGATCGGACGGTGGGTAGGAACGGTTAACTTAAGGGTTTCTGTCGGAGTATGTTTCTGAAGCCGAACATGGCTCCCTTTTTGTCTTACGGCAACCCACCCGTCCCGCTGTAATGCTCTTATAACTTGATCGTATGGTAGGCTCGGAACTTTGGTCATACCGCCAGTTCAACCGTCTCAGCATTTGGGGGGAAGATCTGGTCATCTTCAACAGCCTCGAGGTAAAGTTCAACTGCTTCTCGAATGTTCTTCAGCGCTTCTTCCTTCGTGTCCCCCTCGCTGATACAACCGGGCAAGGAAGGAACAATGGCTGTATAACCGCCTTCTTCGCTTGGTTCAAGGATAATTTTGATCTTCATGGGATTACCTCTAAATTTCATTATACATTATTATTCATGGAATTATCATTAATTTAAGCCCACCTAAACTCCCAACTTTCGATTATGTAACGTCCTTAACTATAAAAAATCCGGTTTTTTATTTATTACCGCCTGCGGTCGGGAGGAACGATGGGGGTCACCCAGAGGCCGCTTTTGGGCCGATTGGGTGCATCCCCTGGTTAGCACATGGTCTTTTCAATCTCGTCCTTGAATCTCTTGAATACGGATTCAGCTTCTCTCACGAGCGGCTCCATACGTTCAGGGAAAAGGTTCAAAGCATAACCGTGGCCGAAGAAGTGGCGGAAGGCGAGATAGCGTTTCAAATCGTCGAGCAAGCCGGTGGACAGCATACCCTTTTCGACTGCCGAAAGCAGAAGGTCTCTATGCCAGGATTCCCCTTGTGGGATAGGAAATGCTTTTGACTGGAAGACTTGTTTGAGAATGTTCTCGATACCGCTGTAGAAGTTATGTAACAGCGCCCCTACACCGGCAAGCTCAAGCATGGAGAGGGTTGATAGTTGATGGGAAGGCAGTACAGAGAGTGAGTTCTCAATAGCCTCATACTCGGCTTCGATTCGAAGACGGTAGTCAGGCATAGAGAGGCACGCCCTCCCGCTGGATGAGGTCAACGAAACGGCTTTTAGTGGACAGGTCTACGACATCAACCGGTTTTGATAAGGCAAACAGAAGGTCGCCGTAAAAAGTAAAAAAATCCTTTTCATCAATGCCTTCCACCCCAATGTCGATGTCGCGGCTTTCCCTGTCAGGGGAAAGACTTGATCCAAACAACACCACTCGCTTCACGTGGTACTTGGTGGCTATTTCTTTAATTATTTGTTTGTCAATATCAGCAATCATGCGCGTATTATATCATGTTTTAATGAGATTGGTCTCCATTTTCTGCGCTAACGTCAATAACTTTGTCTTCCCAGGTTTTTTCCTCATCGAGGATATGCACAACCTTCCACCCCCGCTCCTGAAAGCTCCGTCCGATGAATCGGCGGTGGCAACGCCAGGGCAGGCGTTCCGCACAAACGATGGCGCAGCGACAACGCAAAGCCATCCGTTCCAAGAGCTCCATGCCTGCCAGGTATTCAAGGGTCTGAGTATAAGCCTCATAACCCCCCTTGCGGTACCCTCCCAGTTCCCTTCCTAAATAGTAATACCCAAATCCCTGTTCACCTAAAGATTGCAACAGGGTCTCTTTCTTGAAGTGAGGGAATTTGCTGGTAGGAAAGCTGCGTACGTCCACTACCATCTCGAGGGCATACGATTGCAGCAGTTTTACAAACTCGCCAAAAGTCCGGTTGCTGGTCCCCAAAGTAAATATAATTTTCTCTAAAACCACATCTTTCATTATCGCTTTTCACCTTGTGCCTTAACCATTTTTTATTATCACGTTTTCCCTGACAGAGCAAGAAGGCCATAGAAAATTATCGGGATTCATGATATATTTTAAAAGCTTTCTGCTGTTCTCTACAGACGATCCGAGAAAGATATTTCACTAAAAAAATTCGGATTGCGGCAAGCGGATCGTCATCTGGCCAAGAGCTGATAAAGGGAAGAATATGGAAGGACTCTTGAGCAGGGGAAAATTTGCGGCCGTGGATGCTATCGGTCGATGGATGAATAATAAGTTATCCTATTATCTTGATCTCTCCGCCCTCCTTTATCTAGCCTTCAAAGAAATAGTCACCGAGAGGGAGAAAGGTTTTTCCCTGGTCTTGGAAATTACTCTGCGCCAGATCTACTTCACCGGCGTAGAAGCCCTGAAGGTTGTCACCTTGGTTTCTCTGGCCCTG
>JAOUFX010000040.1 GCA_029857975.1 Deltaproteobacteria bacterium
TGTAATCTGGGCATGGATCCAAGAGACAGCATAAGGGGTACAGAGATAACTGGAATTGGCCACATACATACAGCCGGTAGGCCCGATAAAAATCGTATCTTTCCCTGCCGCTTTGGCTACGAGGCGATAATTAAGGGCTGGACCGCAACCCGCACAGGTTCGGTGTCCGGGCACATACATCTCTTCTCTCGGTGCAGAACGGAGAGATTTGATCGGTTCCAAAATCTGCTTTTTATAATTAAACGCTCCTTGCATATTCAATACCTCCTTTGGGTCTCAGGAATTATTCTTCTTCCTCAAAACCGATCCAGTAGACTTGCTGGCCGACTTTCTTCTCTTTAACCATCTGGTTGAGGATCTTAGCCATATAATAAAAGTCTTCAAGCAGAATGACGTCCCCTCCCAGGCCGGCCATAAAAGAGGTAACAAGAGGTCTTTTTTCCAGCTCATAGAGAGTAGCTCGGAGTTCATGAATTAGGTTCCCCCCCCGCATAGCCCCTCCGTAAGAGGTGCTGCTTTCCACACTGGCTATGGCTTTCACCCGGGAGAATGCTTCGGCAATCTGGAGGGTGGGCCAGGGACGAACCCAACGCGTCCTCAGCATACCTGCCTTTATTCCTTGATTCCGAAGATGATTGATGGCCGATTTGCAGGTATTGGCATGGGCTCCTTGAATGAAGAAGGCCACTTCCGCATCTTCCATCTTGTATTTTTCCAGGTAGGGATCGTAATTTCGCCCGAAAATCCGGTTGAAATCAGCCGTGGCTTCTTCAATGACCCTGGGAACTTCCAGAAAAGTCGCCGCCCGCTGGGCATCCATTGGCGCACCCTGATCCGGGCGGATTTGCGGGCCATGCGAAACCGGGCATAGAGGGCTTAATGGATGGGGTGCCTTGTAGGGGGGCAAAAATTCCCTTACTTGGGACATGTCGGGTAAAATAACCTTATCCGGAATGTGGGAAAGGAAATAACCATCCTGACACACAAACTGGGGCAACATCACCCGGGGATCTTCTCCTACACGGTAGTTGATCAGCGTATAATCAAAAACCTCCTGGGGGGTGGACGCCCAACCCATTAGCCACCCTTGATCTCGGCAAGACATGGCATCGGTATGTTCGGAACCAAAGTCACCCGGAGGATCAAGGGTCCGATCCGCGATGGCCATTTGCAGTGGATAACGGCCCCCCGCTGCCGGGCTATACATTTCAAAGGCATAGGTGACTCCGACTCCAGAACTCCCGGTATAGGCTCGAGCGCCAGCTGCTGAGGCCCCCAGGGCCACCGAAACCTGGGCATGCTCACCTTCGCCATGGATAAATTCTGCATCCAGTTCGCCGTTGGCTACCATCCTGGCCAGCTCCATCATGATGGCCGTATAAGGACGGATGGGAAAGGAACAAATAACTTCCACTTCCGCATACTTCGCGCCCTGGGCTGCAGCTGCGCAGCCACTGAGCATTTTTTCCTGGGCCATAATACTCCCTCCTCCTTAAAAAGGTTTTTCCAAACGAACTACCCCATCCTCAAAATCCAGTTCAGGGACAGCGCTGAGGGCGTCCGCCGGGCATTCATTAATACAAATCTGGCATCCTTTACAAAACTTCCAGTTCCATTGCATCTGATCTTCTTTTTCATTATAAGACCAGCAGGAATCTGGGCAGGCCCCATAGCAGGTGAAGCAACGGGTGCACTTCTCATGGTCAATGACCGGACGGACGATCCGCCAGTTTGAGGTGATGAAGAGTTCCTGTTGTTGGACGGGAGCGGGCGTGATCGCTCCGAAGGGGACCTCTCGATCCTTGGGAACTTTTATAGACATGATTTTCTCCTTTCCATGGGTTATTTGCGGAGTCCAAATGGGTTTAGCCTCCCCAGAAGTATTCAGTGCGGGACTTGCGGAATTTCTGGATTTTGACTTCTTTATATCCCCGCTCCATGGAGGCGACATCGCTGATAATCTTGGCCAGGTTCTCTTTTTTCACCATTCCGGTTATCTTGGCCATGGCTCCAAGGATGGGAGCGGCAATTCCCCCTCCGATGCCAGCCGCATCTACACCGCCTTCCGAACCGGAAAAATCAACAGTGCGGATTCCGGAGATGCCGTCGGCATCCACCGTGGCGATGGCCCCCAGCACGTCGGCGTTCGGAATAAATTTCAGCATATAATCGATCGGTCGGCTTGTATTGATGACCAGAAGCCCGCCTTCCGGCATGCCTTTCAAGATATTAATCCCTTTGATGATGGTGGGTTCAACGATGACCACCACATCTGGATGACTATTGGCGTATAGATACTTCATCTCGATTTCTTCGTCGCTGATCCGGGCGTATTTGCGGGTGGTAACGAGCACGCGGTCGGGCAGGTCTTCATAATTATCAAAAGCCTGGACAAATTTACCCTCCATCTTGGCAGCCTGGGCAAAGGCGTTGGCCACATCGCGGGCTTCCTTGTCCATGACCACCCCCCGGGTCCAAACCGTTATTTCGGTCACTTTTGCCATAAACATCTACCTCCTTGATTTTGAACAATCAAAATTGATGGCTTCGAAAAAAGTCCCCCGCCCAGGCGGGGTCCCACGCTTCGCGGGATGGCCCTGCACCCTTCGTCATTGCGGCGGTTTCGTAGGGCACGATGCTTCATGCCCCTACAGGTTTTGCACGCCTTGCACTGTACACCATGCGGTGCACGGCCTTGCATCTGGACCTTTTTACTTGGCCATCCATTTTAATGACTTTTTACGAGATCATCAAACTTTCCTGTTGAACGGAGATCTGATATGGGGAATGTCACCCTGCAATTGGAGATTACAACCTTTTTCCACCTCCTTTCTTTTTTTTGAACAAGATATTTTCCACTTCTTCTAAATGCTTGCGCATGGCCTGCCGGGCGGCTGTCCCTTTGCCATTTTTTATGGCTAGGAGAATATCATGATGACCTCGGATAGATTTTTGTTTTCTTTCCTCTGATTGTAGGTACTCTCCCCGGGTTTTGCTCAGAAGGTCAAAAAGGGCAAGCATGAGACGTTCTAAAACACGGTTTTTAGCCATTTGGGCCAAGAGATGATGAAAATTAGTGTCCGTTTGGATGGCGTTCTCACCGCTGGCCACCTCTTTTTCCTGCTCTTTGAGGATCTTTTCCAACTCATTGACTTCTTCGGGCAATGCATTTTCTGAGGCCAGTTGGGCAACTTCTGGTTCAATGATTTTGCGCAAAGAAAGCATGTCGATCAGGTCATCTTTTTCATGAAAGAGGGACGCCGCCAAGGGCTGCACCAAGGCTTCTTCACTGGAAGCGATCACGTAGGTCCCGTCGCCCTGGCGCCGATCCACAAGATTCATCGTTTCCAGGGATAAAATGGCCTCCCGAACGGTGGCTCGGGATACTTTAAAAGTTTCCGATAATTCTCTCTCGGTGGGAAGCTGGTCCCCGCGTTTCAATTTTCCTTTTTCAATAAGGCTGCGGATTTGTTTAACGATATCTTCATAGGCCCGCTTTTTAACCACCGCTTTTAGCATTCAGAAGACTCCTCCTTTGGCTACACGCTTTTTATGGCCTCTTTAAAGTGGGGGGCACCGATTAAAAGTTTAGTAGTCGACCTTTTCCCGGAGGGATGAATTGATTCAGCAATGGCCATCATGGTTGCACTTCGGCAAATAGATGCAATTTGGGAACCCACCATCCCTGCGGTCAATTTGGCTAACTCCTTAAGGTTTACATCCGCTCCTAAAGGCCTTTCTCGGGTATGTATCTGAAATATTTCCAATCTCTCGTTCTCATCCGGTATGGGAAAATGAAGAAGATAATCCAGCCGTCCGGCACGCATCAAGGCAGGGTCGAGTAAATCCTCACGATTCGTGGCCCCGAGGACAATCACCTGAGAATGATCACTTAAATTATCCAGCTCGTTAAAAAACTGACTGACCATACGCTCGGTTACCCCTTCATTACTCCCCCAACGGCGGAGAGATACCAGGGCGTCAATTTCATCAAAGAAAAGGATACAAGGGGCCGATTGTTTGGCTTTTTTGAAGATCTGATGGAGTGCCTTTTCTGACTCTCCCAGCCACTTGGAAAAAAGGATAGGCCCGCTAATGGAGATAAAATTTAAACCGGTTTCACCGGCCAGAGCTTTGGCCAGGAGCGTCTTCCCCGTCCCCGAAGGGCCGGAGAAAAGAATTCCCCTCGGAGGTATCACTTTGCCGGCGACAAAAAGATCTGGATATTTGGAAGGCCATTCGACAATGGAAATGAGGGTCTCTTTGATCTTGCTCAATCCACCGATATGCTGCCACTTTACCGTAGACCGTTCGGTATAAAATTCACGCGTTGCCGTCGGTTCAATCTCCCTGAGGGCGGTTAAAAAATCCTGCATGGTGATCTGCAACTGGTCGGGTGTACGGAGAATCGCTTCGAGATGATTTTCCCCCTCGAGGGAAAGGTATCTCCTCAAAGCAACCATCCCGGCCTCTTTGCACAAAACCTCTAAATCGGCTCCCACAAAGCCATAAGTTATCTGAGCAAGGTGATCTAAATCAACAATCGGGGCCAGAGGCATATGCCGGCTGTGAATCCTGAGGATTTCCCGGCGCCCTTCGACGTTGGGCACCGGAAGAACGATCTCACGGTCAAAACGGCCTGGCCGTCTAAGGGCCGGGTCTATCATTTCAGGAATATTGGTGGCGCCGATGACAATGACATGTCCGCGGGAAATCATGCCATCCATTAGGGCCAGAAGTTGGGCAACTACCCTTTTTTCCACATCTCCCAAAACCTCTGCGCGCTTAGGGGCAATCGCATCAATTTCATCGATAAAGATGATACTCGGCGCTTTTCGGGTAGCCTCTTCGAATATTTCCCGTAACCTGGCTTCGCTTTCACCATAAAATTTATGGATAATTTCTGGCCCATTCACTCGGATAAAATGAAGTTTGGTCTCACTAGCAATGGCCCGGGCAATCAGGGTTTTACCCGTTCCGGGAGGGCCATAAAGCAATACTCCTTTGGGGGCCTCAATGCCTAACCTTTCGAAAACCTTCGCATAACGAAGGGGAAGCTCTACCATCTCCCGAACGAGTCTTAGCTCATTTTCCAGTCCGCCCACATCATCATAGGAGACATGCGCAGGTGCCTCCAGAGAAAAATCGGGTTTCTTTAATAGAAATTTAGTTTTCTGGTTGATAATGACTCCCCCTGATGGAGAAGTAGCTTCCACTTTAAATAAACGTTCTTTTCCTCCCAGAAAAGGGATATTGATTTTATCACCAATAATCGCTGGTACCCCTTGGAGGACTTTGGCAAACTGCTCTAACTCACTTTCTTCGGGCAACACCTGGGTAAAATCGAGGGGGGTGATTAGAATCGTCGTCGCCGTTTTTCGGGGAATTTTTTTGACTCGTACTACTTCTCCTAAGTTGGTCTGGGCATTGCTGCGGGTGATTCCGTCAACCTGGATTACTTTTTTCCCATAGAAATCTGGAAAGGTTCCGGTAATCCTGGCGACTGTCTTTTGGGCTCCCCTGATCTCGATCAAGTCGCCGAGGACGCCGTTGAAGCTCTTAATATCTTCAGGATCAAGGCGCGCCCAACCCTTGCCCACATCTTCAGCCAGAGCTTCGGCTACCTTAAATTCGAGGTCAACATCCATGTTAGAAAGCTTCTGGTAGAGGTAATTAAATTGGTATAAAGGTTATACCATATGATGTTTCAACCATACAACATTTTAATTTTTTTTGTCAAGGAGAAGTCTCCCTCGTAATGTATCATTTCTTCTTGTTTTAGGAAAAAGAAATGGGGTACGCTATCAAGTCAACTACCCCCATCCTAACTGAATTGAATCCTGGCCAGGAGATAAACCGAAAAACCAGTTTCCATAACAGGATCATTTTATGAAAGGGTTGTAAAGACGTTCGTTTTTGATCGTCGAAGTTGGAGCAGGGCCGTAATTATGCCCCGGATAAACGATCGTCTCGTCAGGGAGGGTGAGGAGTTTGGTTTTAATCGATTCCAACATGAGTGGCCAGGAGCCGCCGGGTAGATCTGTCCTGCCCACACCCCCCACAAACAAAGTATCGCCTGTAAAAACTGCCTGATCCCCTTGGAGGCACATCCCCCCTGGAGAATGACCCGGAGTGTGGAGGACTTTTAGAGTCAGGTCTCCAAGCCGGATGAGATCACCTTCTTTCACGGTCAGATCAGCGGGGGGGGAAGGGTGGCCCCCAAACATAGAGATCATACTACGAGGGATCCGGGTGAGAAGCGGTTCATCTTCTTCATGGATGATGATCTTGGCCCCGGTCTTTTTTTTCATTTCCTCGTTGCCCATGATGTGGTCGACATGGGCATGGGTGTTCAAGATATACCGGATCGTGATTTTTTGCCGGTCGGCGATGGCCAGAATCTCGTCGATATCATCAGCCGGATCGATGACCAGTCCTTCTTTTCCAGCATCGCTGCTTAGAAGGTAGGCAAAGACTGCCATCCTTCCCACTTCAAGCTGCTTCAGGAACATTCTTCCTCCTCATTCCCTTGGGATAATCCCAACCTGCGGACATAGCATGGCTACGGGGCAAGCGTTGCATTTGGGTTTGCGGGCGATGCAAATTTTCCGCCCATGGAAGACAAGCTGATGACAAGCCATAGTCCAGCCATTTTGAGGGATTACGGCCATCAACTCGAATTCGATTTTATCTGGATCATTCGATTGAGCCCAGCCCAGACGGTGGGTAACTCGCTTCACGTGGGTGTCTACGGCAACAGCCTGTTGCCCGTAGGCGGTGCCCAGGATGATATTGGCCGTTTTCCGGCCTACTCCGGGAAGAGCCGTAAGCTCCTCCAGCCTCCGGGGAACCTGCCCTTTAAACTTTTGGATGATCATCTGGCAGCAGCGGATTATATTTTTGGCCTTATTATGGTAAAAACCTGCAGGACGGATTTCTTCTTCAAGGGTTTTAAGGTCAGCCCGGGCGAAATCTGCGGCGCTACGATATTTTCTAAAAAGATCCTTGGTGACCAAATTCACCCTTTCATCCGTACATTGAGCGGCTAAAATGGTGGCCATGAGCAATTGCAAAGGATTCTGGAAATTGAGGGTAACTCGGGCATCCGGATACTCTTTTTTCAAGATGTCCAGGACTTTTAACGCTGTTGGTTTCGGCTTCAAATTTGGCCCCTTTCTTTACCTCTGCCCGATGTAGGTTTTTCTGTATGCCGCTGTGGTCAAGGGTTCCCCTTCTCCCTTAGATAAGGCCGACTGTACTTTCCCGATGAAAAGGATATGGTCACCGGTCGGAAAGGATGACTGAACTCTACAAACCCATGAAGCCAGGGCGTCTTTTAAATAGGGAACTCCTTCCTTTTTATTCTCGGTAAAAAACTTTTCGATCATGGGCTGAGCAATTGGGTTTTTGAATAAGGGGATAAATTTTTTTTGTCCCCGCTTAAATAAACTAAGGGAAAAAAAGCCGCTTTCTTGGATAACTGGTATTGCCGGCCGATTTTGGCGGAGGGCAACCAGCAGCAACGGGGGGGAGTAGGAGATCTGGCAAACCCAAGAAACGATCATGGCCCTCGTCTGTTCATATCTTTCTGTTGCCAAGACGTAAATGCCGTAGGGAATACGGCGGAATGCGTCGGCGGTTTGGGAATCCATGCCAAGCTCCTCGGAAAATATTTATTATTGTTAAAGGAAAGGGAAACGGAAAGTCAAGCTTTTTCTCTTCTTCAAAATCATATAAAAAGAGTAAAATATAAGAAAAAGAGAATAGATTTTTCCGAATTTATATAGGGTTATTTATTTTGACAAAACCTTACTAAATTTAGTAAAATTTTACACGGTTAAGAAGCCGGCCGGAGGGTAAAATGCATAAAGCGAAAAGCGCGTTAGATTTGATTGGCTCGACTCCGATCCTGCAGCTCGGACGGTTGCCGCAAAAACAGGATGCTACCATCTGGGCCAAATTGGAATGCTTCAATCCCGGAGGCTCGGTAAAAGACCGCATTTGCCTGGGTATGATTGAAGCCGCAGAGAAGGAAGGGAAAATTCGTCAAGGGGCCACGATCGTCGAGCCGACCAGTGGAAACACGGGGATTGGCTTGGCCATGGTATGCGCGGTCAAAGGATACCGACTGATTCTCACCATGCCGGAGACGATGAGCATTGAACGCCGGTCTCTATTGGCGGCTTATGGCGCCCAATTAGAATTAACCCCCGGAAACGAAGGAATGCGGGGAGCCATCCGGCGAGCTGAAGAAATTGTCCAAAAAAACGAAGGCTTTTTTATGCCTCAACAGTTCAAAAATCCGGCAAACCCCCTTACCCATCGTGAAACCACGGCTAAGGAAATACTTTCCCAACTCCAAGGGAAAATCGATGCCTTTGTCGCCGGAGTGGGTACAGGGGGCACAATCACCGGTGTGGGGGAAGTCCTGAAGAAAGAGGTGCGGGGAGTGAAGATCGTGGCCGTGGAACCGGCCCGCTCTCCAGTTCTTTCCGGAGGAAGTCCGGGACCCCACAAAATCCAAGGGATCGGTGCAGGATTTGTTCCTGACGTATTGAACATTGGCATAATTGATCAAATCATCACCATCCAAGATGAAGAAGCCGCCGAAATGGCCCGGCGTATAGCTCGAGAAGAAGGAATTCTGGTAGGCATTTCTTCCGGGGCGGCGGCTTGCGGTGCCCTTCAAGTGGCCAGGGAATTGGGAAAGGGAAAGACAGTGGTGGTCATCCTTCCCGATACAGGAGAGAGATACTTAAGCACGGGTTTATTTGGAGATTTTAAATAAAGAAGGGAAGAAAAGGAGATGGGGAAATCAGAAAAGGCTGGGGGAAGTGTTCCCAGAAAGACCCACAGGAATAAGGCAATCCCCCTGCAAAAAAAATTAGATGAGGTTAGAAAGATCCTGCGGGAGATGGGCTCGGTTCTGGTGGCTTATTCTGGGGGAGTGGATAGTACGCTTCTTTTGCGCCTTTCCCGCGAAGCATTGGGAGATCGAACCATAGCCTTATTGGCTTCTTCCCCAACGTACCCCGAATCCGAAATCGCCCAGGCCAAAAAGATCGCCGAGGAAATGGGCGTCCGTTGGATAGAAGTTTTTTCCAATGAACTATCGATGCCTGACTTTACTGTCAATACTACCCGGCGCTGCTATTACTGTAAAAAAGAACTTTTTCGTCTTTGCCGCGAGAAAGCGGACACTTTGGAACTGGCGCAGGTTGTGGATGGCTCCAATTTAGACGATCGCGCAGACTTTCGTCCGGGGATGGAAGCGGCTCGGGAGTTTGGGGTGCGCAGCCCCTTGATGGAAGCAGGTCTTACCAAAACCGATGTGCGGGAATTGAGTCGGTCGATGGGCCTCCCCACGTGGGACAAACCATCCATGGCTTGTCTTTCTTCCCGGTTTCCCTATGGAACCGAGATTACGGGACAACGTCTGGAACAGATAGGCAAGGGAGAAGAACAGTTGCGGAGTCTGGGGTTTCGGCAACTGCGGGTTCGCTACCATGGCGAACTCGCTCGGGTGGAGGTAGAACCGCAAGAAATCGATCGCTTGCTGGATAAAAAGCTCCGCGCCGAGGTTGTCCGGTTTTTAAAGGAGGTTGGTTTCACTTACGTGACCTTAGATTTGCAAGGATATCGAACCGGGGCGATGAACGAAAGTTTGAGAGATGGAGACATCAGAAGGGCATAGGGCAGAATGAGAAAAGTTACCGATATGAAAAGGCTGGTACTTACCGCCCTTTTTGCCGCTCTGGCTGTCCTTCTCTCTGGAATTCATTTTCCCGTTGGGCCTACCAAGGTGTTCCCTTTTCAACATATGGTAAATGCCTTGGCGGGAATAATGATTGGACCTTGGTATGGAGCTCTTGCTGCCCTCATCGCCGGAATTATTCGCAATGCCATGGGGACAGGAACCATCTTCGCCTTTCCCGGTGGAATTCCGGGGGTGATCCTGGTCGGTTTAACCTACCGTTGGGTGCGCAAAGATTGGGCGGCTTTGATGGAACCGCTGGGAACGGGGGGAATCGGCGTTTTGGTGATTGTCTTAATCCTTGGCCCGTTGATGGGAAAGTCGTTTGCTTTCGTTTTCTTTTTCACTGCCTTCATGGCTTCCAGCATTCCAGGTTCCATCATTGGCTATTTTCTCGTGAAAACTTTAAGAAAGGCCAAGGTGATTGAGCTGCCAAGAATATCTGAACCGTAAAACCCTTATCGTAGGGGATATCCAAACCGGAAAAACAAGTCGGACGTTGAAGATCTTACGGGACCTGTTGGATTGTGGGACCGATCCCGTTGCCGTCCTCGATTTAGCTCCGGAAAAAATTCAGGGAATCGGGGGAAAGATTCCTATCTCTATCCAGGAAAAGGAACAGGTCTTATATTTATCTCCCCGGATCATTCCCCCCAGACTTTTTGGCAAGAGCAAAGAAGAAATCCAGACCTTAGCCCGGGAAAATTACCAGAGGATTGAAAACGCCCTGCAAGTCCTGAGAGAAAAAGTCCTGAATTGTTTGATCATCAACGACGTTTCCCTTTACCTGCATGGAGGGAGCGCCGAGCAACTGCTTTCTTTCGTCGGGAGGATTTCTACCTTGCTCATGAATGGTTACTACGGCAGCTACTTCGGGGATTGCTTTCTCAGCCGGCGGGAACGGGCCCAGATGGAAATTCTCATGAGCCACTGTCATCAGGTCATTTTCCTCCCCTCTCTTCCGACTTCCCCTACATCCCAGATTCCTTAACCATTAATATTGCACAACACTACTGTCCGGTTAATTTTTTAGAAATTTGAAATATATTAATAAAAACCTTGTATTTTGGCAAAAATGTCTTTTTTTGACTTCATTTTAAGTCCTATTTTCTGCCATTCTTTTTCCACGGAAACGGGGAAAGGAGTGGCCGATGTATTTAGGGCGAATTGTTTT
>JAOUFX010000735.1 GCA_029857975.1 Deltaproteobacteria bacterium
CCTGCATAATTTTCTCACCTACTTCTTTTAGAACGGCGATCACCCGATCGGTATCCTCTTTATAAGCCACCCCCACGTCGAAGAGATAATATGAATATTCGTAGGTCATGTTGGAGAGGGTTTTAATCTCTCCATTGGGAAAAACGTGGATCGTCCCATCTAAACCCCTCAAAACCGCGGTTCTGAGGTTTACTTGCTCCACCAAACCCCCCGTGCCGTTGATGATGGCAACATCTCCAACCCGAATCCGGTTTTCAAAAATAAAAAATAGACCACTGATGACGTCGCGGACCAAATTTTGCGCACCAAAACCTACGGCCAGCCCCACAATTCCAGCCCCGGCCAAAATCGGTTTGATGTCAAACCCAAACTCTGCCAAAATCATGATCGTGGCGAAGGTGGCCACGATAACCGCGACAGCCTTTTTAAAAATATTCCCGAGAGTGGAGACCCTTTTTTCTACTTCCATGGGGGTAATCACGCTGGCGGCCAGAATTCGAATCATGGCTCGATTCGCAAATTTACTGATTAGAAAATTAGCTATTTGAATAAAAATGACCGCGAAAAGGATGATGAACGGAATGCGTATCATCGCTTTCGCCCAAGAAAGGTTGGAAGCCAGGAAGGCATAAACATCCACTCCCCACACGTCTATGACGGTCAAAATGGCCAAAAGGATAATCATGAAGTATCCGGCCTTACCCAAATAATTAACATAGCGGTTTACCTGTTCCTCTAATTCAGGATATTTTTCTTTAATGGTATTACTTACTTGGAATAGTTTCCCGAAAAGGAAAGTCCAAAGGAGCCAAACGCCCCCGGCAACAAGGATGACCAGAACACTTTTAGCGGTGGATGAGAGGAGGGAAGAGTAGGTTTGCGAAAAACTTGAAATGGAAAAAGCAACCAGTATTGCTATGTAGAAAATCCCGATGAGGTATATTTTCCCGGCTAAGTAGTTGGATACCTTTTTTAAGTTGGATTTCCAACGAGGGTCTTTTTCTTTAAAAGTGAAGGAGAAGGTTCTTTTAAGGCTCTCTCTCCATTGGGCAAGGATAATGGCTGCCATGATGACCAATCCGATTTTATAGAAGGCGAAAAAGGTAGCCGATAGAGAAGGCCAATTAAGAATGGAGCTGGGCATGTAGAGAAAATACGTCCAAAGAGAAAAAAGAAGCACCCTGCGGGTCCAAATGAAGATGTATGCGGATAATTCATTCTGAAGGTGGAAAATCCGCGCCTCGCTGATTTCGGGGGATAGTGTAAAATGGGCCAGGTTTTTTGCGCTAAAGTATAATAATAGGGCTAACAATCCCCGTAAAATTATCGATTCGGTATTCATGGGGGCGGGGAATAACAAGAAAAAAAGGTAACCGTAAATATAGATTCCGATCCAGGGATAAACCTTAAAGAACGCGGCAATAAAGATGCGGCCTATTCTTTGGGGCAAACGAAGAGGCTCCTGCCATTTTAATTTGTCTTCTAATTTTTGGGTGTACCGGCGAAGTCCCAACCAGGTGATCAAGCCGGCCAGAAAGGCGATAGCGAATCTTAGGCCAATCGATAAAAGTTGCCGAAAATTTTTCTTTTGGGTAAGGTAGTCTTGCAGCTCGTGAAATAGAAGCGGAGCCTTTTTTACGCTGGAGGAGAATTTTTTGAAGGCAGAGAAAGTTCGGGTCTCATACGATTCGTAAAGCTCCAATAAATCGGGGAAAATTTCTTCGGTGGTTTCGGTTTCTTTTTTTTCCTCCACCAATTGCTTTTTGGCCTGTAAAAGAGCCTTTAATTGACCGGCCATTTTCTTTGCTTCCTCTGGATTCTCAAGAAGATGAATGGCTTTTTCCAATTCGGTGATCTCGATCGAGATCTTCTCTTCCTTTTTATCTTGCGAAAAAACAGATTGATTCCATATCGAGGAGATCATAATCACCGCCATTATGAGAATGGCTTTGGATAAGATCGACTTTCTCATAAAACCCCCTTCGCTTTTGCCCTTTTCCTCTGGCGGTGGAGAAAGAGTCCGGAGAAATAAAAATATTAATAATATATTATAAATTAATAATATCTAGGCAGTCAACTTTCGTTTCTCCCTTCCCTTCGAGACGACAAGTTTCCATGTTCCATGCCAGAGTCATTTAGGAAGCAGGGAAAAGGATTATAAAAGGGAAAGGAGGGGAAAGCATGGCCAGGATGTGTTTCCTGGGTTGGATTTTCAACGGATCTCCGGGAAAACGCTCAAACTTCCTTAGGGAACCGGTGTCGGTGGGCTCTATGGGTTTCTTATTCAGATGATTTTTGCAGATCTAACATAAGGTTTTGGATATCGATGGACCCGCTGTAGGCGGTGTCTATTGTTTCCAGAATCCTTTCTTTAGATTTGAGGGAAAATATTCGTCGGAAATCCCCATCGACTTCTTTGATGGCGGAGACCGTTGCCTTCCATTGAGAGAATTGTTTGGTGTAAAAATCCACCTTCTCAACCAGTGCTGGATATTCCAAGCCATTCGCGGAGAGAGAAAAAACATAAAAGCCCCCCATAACAGTTAATAAGAGAATGGAAAAGATCCCTATGGAGGTGACATTCCTGCAGAAATTGCGTAAAAATTTTCAAGGTAAAGGAATA
>JAOUFX010000736.1 GCA_029857975.1 Deltaproteobacteria bacterium
GAGAGTTCATGGCCATGAAAAAGCCTTAGGCCCCAATCCACCACCCCCACCCAATAAACGCCCTTAGTTATTTCCGTTACCATTGAACAATCCTCCTCTGAGTTCTGAAAGATTCCCTTAAGATAACATAAAATTCATCCCAACTACTATAAAAGGGTATGTGATGTTTAGTGGCTTGTCAATGCGCAAATATATCTTGCTCCCCTTCACTTTTTATTTTCTTTCATGATTTCAGAAGGATTATCAGGACCCGGCGGGGAGATGCTGCGCGCCGGCCAAACGGTGGGATCAAACCTTTCTGCACCCCTCACTTTGCCTCCGCAAAAAGAGAGCAGAAACAACATATATCTTTGCTACAGCGGTGGAAGTAAAGCTCCAAGTCATGGAAGAACCACCGCCTTTTGGCCCAGCGCAGCATCTCCCCGCAGGGCCCGGGAAGAGACTGCCCGTCCGGGCTCCGTTAATCAAAGTAAATTCATCAACCCATTGAAAAGTGGGGGGTAAGGCAAATATATAGTTCGGAGGAGTGAGTTCGGAGTTCAGAGCAAGAAAAATTCGGATCGCATCTTGTGGATTTCAGACCTATACATGACGACATAAGTCTTATATGGCTTGTCATTCCGGGCTTGACCAAGCCTGCCCCGTACTTGATACGGGGGAATCCAGTTATTTTCTGGATTCCCGCTTTCGCGGGAATGACACGCGTTTTTGTGATTAATGGTGCTGGGTATAAAAACTCAGAAGCTCGAATTTCTCATGGAGTTATTGACCCAGTGGTTTTGATAAATTTTTGAATCGCTCCGAAGTAATGGTTTGCGCCCAAAAACATCACGCTGTTATGGTCCGCTCTGGGGATGATGACCAGTTCTTTTTGGGCGGCACCCAGATAGGCCAATAGGTCCTTGGCTTCCTGCAGGGGCACAAGATTATCAAACTCTCCATGAATGATAAGGGATGGCAGAGAGATTTTATGGATCATGGTGAGTCGTTCGTTTTCAATTGGTTCCAGGGGGATTCCCCGGGAGGGAAGACCCAGATGCTTGATCAACCGAGTCACGCTGGCGAATCCACTTTCAATGATCAATCCGCGTATTTGATCTGAATAGTGGTATCCGAGTTCAAGAGCGGAGATACTGCCCATGGACCTTCCCATGATCCATAAATCCCCTGGAAAACTTTTTTGGGAAAGCTCCTTTTTTACGGCTCCGAAGAGAAGATGAGCATCATGTACCAGGGCGGTAAACGTTGGCCGTCCGCCGCTGGCACCATACCCCCGATAATCGGCAACCGCGAGGTTAATCCCGATCTGATGATAAAGGGGGGCGATATCATCGTAATCACTGACCACTTCTCCATTGCCGTGAAAAAATAAAATCCAGGGGTTGATTTTATCCTGAAGATAAAATCGGCAGTGGACAGAGATGCCTTCGTCCACGCGGATAAAAAGGTCGAAGGTTCCTTTAGGACTTGGGGTAAAATCCCTCCGGGGATAAAAAAGAAATCCTAAGAGGGGGGATTGGTCAATTGCAGAATAATTATTCATTAGAGTTCCTTCTCAGAAATTTAGGTACTTTAGATCCTTTATACCACAGCAGATATAAATAATGGCGAATAAGAGCGCAAAAAATATACACATCTTTCTCCCGTCCGGGCTTCGTCTATCACTGTGAATTCATCAATTTATTGAAAAGCGAAGGGAAACAAAATTAGTGTTCTTGCCCACCTTCACTTTGCGGATTGGGCAGTAAATTCATAAAGATCGGCGAGAAAGAGGCAGGGAGATGCTGAGTGCCGGCCAAGCGGCGGGAAATATTTTGCATCCATCTTCCCCCTTTGCTTCCGATGGAAGAGAGCGGAAAGGGATTTCGCAGCTTGTTGTAACGGTAGAAGTTAAGCGCTCAAATAGGAACGTACAACCGCCTCCTTGGCCAAACGAAGCATCTTCCTGCCTCTCCGGGCTTGAAAATACTCTGGAAATTTAAAAGTGAAGGTGGGCAAGAATTAGTGTTGCGTTGACGGGCCTGTCTTTTTGTTCTATATTGGGGTTACTTTAAAGGAAACACGGGTTGCTTGGCGGAGGGGAAAAATTTGAATTCTGGAGGTTGGATATGAAAGACGTTGTTGTAGTTTCGGCCTGTCGAACGGCCATCGGAGCGTTTGGAGGTAGTTTGAAAGATCTGAATGCGGCAGTGATAGCGAGTGGGGTCATGAAGGAAGCAATCAAGCGGGCGGGTATTAACCCCGGCATTATCGATGATGTCCGTTTCGGCTGCTGCATGGAGCCCGTGGATGCCTTGAACGTCAGCCGGGTAGCCGCCCTCCTGGCGGGGATTCCGGACACAGTGACTGCGGTCACAGTAAATAGGGTCTGCATATCGGGGATGGAAGCGGTACTTTCGGGTATGGGCTTGATCCGGGGTGGCATGGCCGATGTTATTCTCGCCGGGGGCGTGGAACATATGTCTGGAGTATCCTATTCGGTTCCCAACGCCCGGTGGGGATGCCGCCTACAGGATCAGGTATTTGTGGACGACATCATTCATGGCCTCCATGCCGGATCGCATCTTTTGCCTGGCCCGGAAAAAGGGCCGGTGAAGGAAGGCATGCCCCTGGA
>JAOUFX010000737.1 GCA_029857975.1 Deltaproteobacteria bacterium
CGGTAATTATTCCGTAAGCCAAGTTATGGCTAAAAAGGTTCAAGGATTAGGGAATAAGGAGTGAGGTGTAAAAATCGAAGAATCGTTGCATCGAGTTTCAATATGTGTTAATTTTGGAAGCGTTTAGCAGGCACGATCCTTAAGAGAAGGTCAAAAAGTCTTGTTCTTTTAGGATCGCCCACTGGAAAAGGAGGTGCCAATGGTAGGAATTACCAGTTATGGGGCATACATTCCCACGTATCGTTTGGGACGAGATGTAATAGCCAAAGCCTGGGGCCCCCGGTTTATTTCCGGGGAACGTTCCGTAGCTAACCATGATGAAGACAGCCTGACGATGGCCGTGGAAACTGCCCTCAACTGCCTTCAGGGCATCGATCCGAAGGCGGTCGACGGGTTGATATTTGCTTCCACCACATCCCCTTACTCAGAGAAACAGGCTTCGACGCTGGTGGCTACCGCCGTGGATCTTCCCGCGGAGATCTTTACCGCAGACCATCTTGCTTCGGTTCGGGCAGGAACGGCCGCTTTGAAATCAGCCATGGATGCAGTGAAAGGCGGGAGCGCCAGGAACATTCTGGTGGCGGCAGGGGACTCCCGCCGGGGGGAGCCCGGGTCAGATTCCGAACAACTCTTCGGGGATGGCGCGGCGGGATTGCTGGTCGGGTCCACTGCCGTGGCGGCTTCCATAGAAGGAATTTATTCCCTTTCCGAAGAATTCATGGATGCTTGGCGGAAACAGGATGATGCCTTCTTACAAAAAGGGGACGCCGCTTTCACCCAGGCCTACGGATATGCCCGCATCGTGAAGAATTGTATCGAAGGGATCCTGAAGAAATATGAGATGAAAGCCTCGGATATTTCTCAATTCATCTTCCCCGCCCCAGATGGTCGGGCCTACGCCCGCGTAATCAAAAGCCTGAACCTGTCTCCGGGTTCCTTCTTGGAAGATCCCCTGCTGACTACAGTAGGAGACACAGGGGCGGCCGCACCGTTATTACTCTTGATCGCCTACCTGGAAAAGGCCAAGCCGGGCGAACGTATCCTTCTTTGCAGTTATGGAGCTGGGAACAGCGACGCCTTTCTATTGCAGGTCACTCCCGAAATAGAAAGGTTGAAGGAAAAGCGGGGCGTAGCCAGCTACCTGAGCTATAAAAGACCCTTGACCAACTACGAGAAATTTCTCAAATTCCAGGGCACCCTTTCCAAGGGACCTCTAATCCCCTACTCTTCCTGGGCGCTTCTCTGGAAGGAAAAGAAACAGAACCTGCAACTGTACGGCACGCGCTGTAAAAAATGCGGCACGTTTGCTTACCCCCGGCGCAGAGTTTGCCAGAAGTGTAATGCCAAGGATGAGTATGAGGACGCCAAGCTTCCCAGGAGCGGGAAGATATACACTTTTGCCAAAGACCACCTTTACCCCAGTCCAGACCCCCCCACCGTGATGACCGTGGTTGACATGGACGGGGGAGGCCGTTTCTACGGCCAACTGACGGATTGCGACCCGGCTCGGGTAAAGATTGGCATGCCGGTGGAGCTGACTTTCCGCAGGTTCCACCAAGGGGATGGATTCTACAACTACTTCTGGAAACTTCGCCCAACGGAATAAAATTTTCACCGCAGAGCACGCAGAGACCGCAGAGGCATAATATGAATGAAATACCAAAACACGTCGTTTGTCTGGTTTTATCCTTTTATTGAAAATTCTCTGCGTTCTCTGCGGTTAAGTTTTTGGTTTTTAAAAAAGGAGGGAGAGATGAGCATCAAAGATAAAGTTGCCATCATCGGCGTAGGGGCAACAAAATTCGGCGAAAATTTTGAAATGACCTATCAAGATATGGCCTTGGAAGCGGTATATGAAGCATATGCCGATGCCGGCCTGGAAACGAAAGATATGGATGCCGCCTGGCTGGGGACTCTTTCTCCCGGGCTCACCGGCCTTGAAGGAGACGCCGGTGCTTCTCTGGCCGAACCCCTGAACTTTTATCCCCGCCCGGTGACCCGCGTCTCCGCTTACTGCTGCTCGGGGATGGAGGCGGTGCGGAATGCTGCCTTCGGGGTGGCCTCGGGGGAATACAAGATGGTCCTGGCTGTGGGCGTGGAAAAGATGCGCGAGGTTCCTCCGCGGGGCAGTCTGGTCGCCCGGCATATCCACGAGACCCACCCCGTCATCTCTAAGGGGAGAACGGCCCCGGGAATTTTTGCCCCCATCGCCACCCGTTATTTTCACCAATATGGGTACAATAAAGAGACCCTGGCCAAAGTGGCCGTAAAGAACCATTACAACGGATCGTTGAATCCCAAGGCGCATTTCCGTTCCCCCGTCACCGAAGATACGGTCTTAAAAGCCCCCATGGTGGTGGATCCTCTCGGCCTCTTTGACTGTTGCCCCACAACAGACGGGGCGGCCGCAGCCATCCTGACCACTCCGGAAATTGCTAAAGATCTAAAAAAAGATTACCTCCTGATCAAAGGAATGGGCCTGGCCGTGACCTACGGATACTTCAGCATGGCCTTCCAAGAAGACAATGATTTTCTGGGTTTCAAGTCCACGCGGGAGGCTGCGGCCATGGCCTATCGCCAGGCTGGTATTAAAGATCCCCGTAAAG
>JAOUFX010000738.1 GCA_029857975.1 Deltaproteobacteria bacterium
CGGGGATGTTGGTGAAGATACTTTTTGTTACCATTGTGGTAAGCTCCTGGTGGACCGATGGGGATTTCAGATCCTCAAATACCAGGTGAAGGGGAATAAATGTCATAACTGCGGCTCGCCGATCGATGGGGTGGATTTGGAAACGGGTTCCGGCGGCCAAGGGTCCTAAGGTTGAAGTCCTCGAACCCTTTTGGACCGGGAATCCATCTTGGCCAATATGTGTTTTTAAGATACCCTACTGACGAAAAAAACAAGGGTAAAACTTTAGTTCTTTGAAGAAAGGCGTGTCATCAGGGCCAAGGGATTCCGGGGTTCGGAGGCCAGGCCGGCCCGCTTGGAATCATAAGGCGCCTATTTCTCCGTGGATGGGGCGGTGAAAATACCCCCGCCTCCTCCGGAGGAAACGAGCTTTCATCCTCGGAGACAAGGGGAAGCCCAACCGATGCTTCCGGCGCGTTCCGGCCTGGCCCCCGAACCCAAACAGAGGCGTTGCCGCCATTTTTTCAAAATTCTCAACTGATACAAACAAAGAGAGGTGGGCAATGATGTACGACGTCGTCACCTTCGGCGAGGCCATGCTCCGCCTGTCGCCGCCGCATTTCGGGCGCCTGGAGCAAACCCATTCTTTGGATGTGGAGATCGGGGGTAGCGAGTTGAACGTGGCCGTGGGACTGTCCCGGCTGGGAATGCCGGCGGCCTGGATTTCCAAACTTCCCAACAATGCCCTGGGAAAGATGGTGCGCAACCGGGCCCGGGAGCTGGGAGTAGATACCTCCCAGGTACTCTTTAGTGATAAAGGTCGGCAGGGCCTCTATTTCGTGGAATATGGTGCGGCTCCACGGGCCAGCTCCGTCCTGTACGACCGGGGAAATTCGGCCGTCAGCCTGATCCAGGCCGGCGAGGTGGACTGGAAAAGAGTTCTTGCCAAAGCCAAGCTCTTCCATGTCAGCGGCATCACGCCTGCGCTTAGCGCATCCGCTGCCGAAACCACAGCGGTCGCTATGAAGGCGGCCAAGGAGGCAGGCTGCTTGGTGAGTTATGACCTCAATTACCGCAAGAAACTCTGGTCGCCCGCTGAGGCTAAAAGCTGCCAAGCGCCTTTGATGAAGCTGGTGGACATCCTTACCACTACGGAAGAGGATACAGGAATTGTTTTCGGAATCCGGGAGGATAGCTATCAGAAAGTTGCGGAAAGCCTGGCCAGAGTTTTTGGGATCAAGGCGGTAGCCATTACTCTCCGGGAAGATCTTTCGGTGTGGAAAAATAACTGGACGGCCATCGCCTACGCCGACGGAAAAATTTATGCGGACCGCATTTACACCGTTGAGATCGTAGACCGTGTCGGGGCTGGCGATTCCTTTACCGCTGGCTTCATCTATGGCTATCTCACCGGGGATGCGGAAAAAGGCGTTAAGTATGGTAACGCCCTGGCTGCTTTGAAACATACTATGCCAGGCGACTTCAATTGGTCAACCCTGGAAGAAGTTGAAGCCCAGATCAAAGGGGCAGGGTTGAGAATATCCAGATAAAAAAATGTGGAATGGAGAGTTCGGAGTGCGGAATTTTTTCCATTCCGCATTCGGCATTCCGCAATCCGCATTCCAAGGGGGTTTTATGAAAGAAGTTTTAGCGAAAATTATTGAAGAAGGGGTTGTTCCGGTTATCCGAGTCTCTTCGGCTGGGGAAGCTTTTGAGGTGGCCAAGGCCATCAAAGAAGGGGGCATTACGGTAATTGAAGTGACCATGACCGTTCCCGGGGCCATGGACGTAATAAAAGAAGTGAGCCAGAAATTCGGCCAGGAAGTCTTATTAGGGGCCGGCACAATCCTCGACCCGGAAACCGCCCGGATGGCGCTCCTCAACGGCGCCCGGTTCTTGGTAACCCCGGCCTTGAACCTGGAAGTAATCAAGATGTCCAACCGTTACAGTGCTGTGGTGATCCCCGGGGCCTTGACCCCCACTGAGATCCTTACGGCCTGGGAGGCTGGAGCAGACTTAGTCAAAGTTTTTCCCATCGCCCAGGTTGGAGGTCCCGCTTACATCCGGGCCATTCAAGGCCCGCTGCCCCATATTCCCCTGGTCCCTACAGGCGGAGTAAATCTGCAGAACGCCGGAGAGTTCATCAAAGCTGGAGCTGCAGCCATTGCCGCCGGCGGGGAACTGGTGGATAAAAAGGCCGTGGCCGAGAAGAAATATTCCGTGATCGTGGCCAATGCCCAAAAATTCCTGGGCGAGGTGAAAAAAGCTCGGGGAAGATAAAGATTGTCAGATTTCCCTCTTGCATGGTTCTATCCTGCCATTCGGGATTTCGAGAAATCGAGAAATTTCATCTTGACATAGGCAGTTATTTCTAATATATAAACCTCGCTTAGAATTTTCGGCGGTATGTCCGGGTAAAACTCTATTTTTTGACCTTTCGATCGCGCCCAAGGTCAACCTTGAGCCTTCGGCCCGAGAATTCGGCGGGCTCAGTCGAGTCGCGCAGGCCGAAAGGTTGACTTTGGTTCACGAGCTTTTCCCCATACTACCCGAATAATTTTCCAAAGGAGGATAAGAAATGAGAAAAAATTGGATTCACTGTGTACTGGTCTTCCTGGCGGCT
>JAOUFX010000739.1 GCA_029857975.1 Deltaproteobacteria bacterium
GTTATGATCATTAGTGTTTTCGCTGGATTTCCTGTCGCCTTCTGTTTGATGGGCATCGGCTTGATCTTCGGAATTTTTGGTTTCGGATCCAGCCTTCCCCCGATGTTGATCCGACGGGTTTACGGGATGGCCGACAATTATGTGCTTGCGGCCGTTCCCCTCTTTATTTTCATGGGAACCATGCTCGAACGTTCAGGGGTTGCCAAAAGACTTTTCGAAGCCATCAGCATCTGGACCGGCCGTTTCAAAGGCGGGCTGGCGATTTCCACGGTATTAATGTGCACCATCATTGCGGCCTGTACCGGGATCATTGGAGCCTCCGAAGTCATGGTAGGAGTGATGGCTATCCCGGCCATGCTGAAGCGCAATTATAACCACCCCCTCATCTGTGGAACAATCTGCGCCGGAGGCGCCTTGGGAACCCTCATTCCCCCGAGCGTTGTGACCGTTGTGTACGGACCCGCAGCAGGTTTATCCGTTGGCCGGCTCTTGATTTCCACCATCTTCCCTGGATTGCTCCTTTCGGCCATTTACATTATTTACATCGTTTTTAGATCCTATTCAAATCCAATCCTTGCCCCTCCCATTCCCCCTGAGGAAACAAAGATTCCCTTCAGGGAAAAACTCATCATCACGGCAACGGGCATGCTTCCTTCCCTGGCGCTTATTTTTGCGGTCATGGGCAGTATCGTCCTCGGCTTGTCCCCGCCCACCGAGGCAGCAGCCTTAGGTGCCTTCGGCAGCATCGTCCTAACCATTGCCTATGGAAACTTTACTCTTCAGGCCTTAAGAGAAACGGTTATCCAAACCCTGAGAATCACCAGCATGATGATGATTATTCTTGTTGGAGGCTCTATTTTTAGTGGCGTATTTTTAGGAACGGGCGGAGGCGAGGCTACAGAAAAGGTATTAGCAGCCTTACATCTTAGCCCTTGGGGTGTATTGATCTTTTTTCTTTTCATCGCCTATATCGCCGGTTTCATTCTTGATTGGGCAAGCATTCTGCTGGTCTTCGTGCCCATCTTTTCTCCCATTATTGATAAATTAGGCTTTAATCCGATCTGGTTTGGTACCCTTTTCATCATGATGATTCAGGCTTCTTACATGACTCCACCGATGGCACCGGCCATCTTCTACCTAAAAGGGATTGCCCCGCCGGAAATAACCACCAATGAGATCTTTCGGGGCATTATTCCTTACACGTTACTTCAACTCGTTGGGATTGCCATCGTAATCGTATTCCCTTCAATTGTCCTTTGGTTGCCGGATAAGCTTATCCGCTGGTAGATAACCTTAAGGAGAGATTTCCATGATGTCCCATAAGGAACGCATGCTCAAAGCAGCTCGGGGGGAATGGGCAGATCAGCTTCCCTGGATTCCCCGGATTGATCTCTGGCACAACTCCAATTCTATGAGAGGAACACTCCCTCCTCCATTCAAACAGAGTGCCTCCTTGGATGAAGTCGCGGATCATATCGGCGGAGGCTATCATAAAATCGTCCCCGAATTCTTAAATGTCCGTTCCCCGGAGGATAATATTGACAGGGGGTTAGGCGTTTACCGTCTTTGGGGAATGGCCTACCGTCCGGAACTAACCGGGGTAGAGAGGGAGGTAAAACGAGAAGGGGATTTCACCCATGTGACTTACCACACCCCGTTAGGATCCGTATCCTGCAAAATCCTTTATAATGACGAAATGAAGCGGGCCGGGGTCTCCATTACTTGGATCTCGGAACATCTGATTAAAGAACCTAAAGATTATAAGCTTGTCGGGTACATTTTTAAGAATATAAAAATTCATCCGGACTACGATAATTACCTGGAGTTCACGAAAAAAGTTGGTGATAAGGGATTTGCGGCAGCCTTTGCCAATCTCTCCGCCAGTCCCATGCACCATATTATGAAAGAATTTATTGATGCCACAAAATTCTATCTCGAAATGTACGATCATCCCAAGGAGATGCGCCAGCTTTGCGAGGATATGGAACCCTATTTCGATCAGATCTTCCGAGTTCTCGCAGATTCACCGGCAGAAGTCATCTTTTCCGGAGCCAATTATGATGAGATGATCACTTACCCTCCTTTCTACCGAGAGCACATCATGCCGCACCTACAAAAAATGGCGGATATGCTTCATCCTAAAGGGAAACTCCTCCTTTGCCACTGCGACGGCGAAAACCAGGGCCTTTTGGATTTGATCGCGGAGAGCGGAATGGACATCGCTGAGGCCATCTGCCCCCAGCCAATGACTAAAGTGGCGATCAGTGAGGTCAAGAAAGCTTTTAAAGGCAAAGTGACCATTTTCGGGGGGGTACCCTCGGTGGCCCTTCTGGAAGATAGTATGCCAGATGAGGAATTTAAAAAGTTTATGAAAAACCTTTTTAGTGAGATCACCCCGGGTGACCGGTTCATTTTAGGAGTGAGTGACACCACCCCGCCCGATGCCAAATTCGAGAGGCTTCTTCGGATTACCGAGATGGTCCAGGAGTGGGGAAAGTTGCCGATGAAAATGCCAAAATAGCAAAGCGAGAAAAGCAAGAAAGGAAAAGAAGAAAAAAAGGAGAAAAAATGATCAGTCAGGAAAAGTATTACCAGGCACTT
>JAOUFX010000740.1 GCA_029857975.1 Deltaproteobacteria bacterium
CGGGGAGTCTTGATAGGTTTCGGCTTTTCTTCTTGGTGGGTCATGATGATGATGACCACGTCCATTTTCCCGGGAGCATTCCCCTTTTTTTGCAAGGGTGAAATTTTTTCCCTCAGCTTGGCATTCAGCTTCATGAGGAGGTTCATCAACTCGTTCAAAGATTTGGTGGAGGAGCTTTTTCCCTCAGGAGGTTCTTTAAAATGTTCCATGGCTTCCTTTCTTCCAATGATTCTATCTTACTTGCTTTCCCTTGTTCGTATCCCATCAGGCGCGGTAGGAGATTTTTCCCGACACCTGTTCTTTTTGCAGCCGATGATGCAAATAGAGTCCTTCCAGGATAAATTCCAAACCCGAAGCCAGGGTAGCCGAGGTTTTATCGCACTGGAGCTTCTTCAAGCCTTCGAGCAAACCGTTCATTTCGCCGCTATGAGGCTGAATCTCATGCGCCTTCTCTTCGTAAACCGAAGATTTCATCCCTGCGGAAACTTCGACGGACCAGCCACCCTTAAACTTGACCAGGAAACTGTCGAATTGTTGCACCTGAAAATAGCGATTAAAGGTGTTGAGGGTAGCTTTGGCAATCATTTTTTCAATGAGGTTTTCCCCTCGCTCTTCGTCCACGGTCTCGAGTTCGATTTTGCCGCCGGTGGAGGCCACCAGAGAGGGAAGGTCACTGACCCGGGGAACCACTTCCCGTTCTCCCAGACGGATGGCCCGGCGGAAAGCGTTGCTGATGATATTTTCATAATTGGAAATGGTAACGCGTACCGAAACCCCTGAACGTTGGTTGATTTCCGGGGACTTGCGGGCTAAGGCCGTGATTTCGGCGATAAGTTCCTTGAGGTAAGGGGGAATCATGGTCTGGAAAAGGCCGTCGTCGTCGAAGCGAGTCCTCTCCTGCTCCATGATTTTGATTTCCGCTTCCAGAGACCTGGGATAATGAGTGCGGATCTCCGAGCCATAACGGTCTTTCAAGGGAGTAATGATCCGGCCGCGATTGGTATAATCTTCCGGGTTGGCGCTGGCCACGATGTAGACATCCAAGGGAAGGCGAATTTTATATCCCCGGATCTGCACATCACGCTCTTCCATGATGTTGAAGAGCCCGACCTGGATCTTTTCCCCCAGGTCAGGAAGTTCATTGATGGCGAAAATGCCGCGGTGGGTGCGGGGGATCAGTCCGTAGTGAATGGTTAATTCATCGGAAAGATAGCGCCCTTCAGCCACCTTGATCGGGTCCACTTCGCCAATGAGGTCAGCGATCGTCACGTCGGGGGTGGCCAGCTTTTCTCCATAACGGTATTCCCGGCTAACCCAGGTGATCTCGGATCGGTCCCCCCCTGCCTGAAGTTTCTCGCGGCAGCTTTTGCAGATAGGCTGAAAAGGGTTGTCGTTGATTTCGCAGCCGGCCATGGCCGGAATTTCTTCGTCGAGCAGGTTGACCAGACTACGCATGATGCGAGTCTTGGCCTGTCCCCGCTCCCCGAGGAAAATGATATCCTGTCCGGATAGGATGGCGTTCTCGACCTGGGGAATGACGGTTTCTTCGTAGCCGATGATACCGGGGAAAAGATCCTCGTCCTTACGGATCTTGACGATCAGATTTTGGCGCATCTCGGCTTTGACGGTGCGGACCGTATGATTCGCTTTTTTAAGTTCTTCTATGGTGCGAGGTTTTCTATTTTTAGGTAATTTAGCCACCGGGTATTTCCTTTCTGAAATCTATAGTATAGGAAATTGCTTTTTGGGCCGGATTCACCCTGTTAAATGATTACGATCTAACAGGGTAAACACAGATTATCAGGATAAACGAAAAAAAATAATCATCTGTGGTTATCTGCGAAAATCTGCGTCCTATTTAATTTATGATGATAGTCGAATGACAAACTACATTATAATATTTATAGCGCAGAAATCCTTGGCCGTCAAGGTGAAGGCAAGAAAGGCAAGGGAGGTCAGATTTCCCTTGAAAAATTTTATCCGGCAAGATAGATTTTAAGAATCACCGAGCATAGAAGCAGATCAAATGCTTTGACCTGCTTGAAATTAGATCAAGGAAGGCAGCGCCAAGCGGAGGAACCGATGAGCCGGGATGTGCTGGAAGCAGTGAAGGAGCTGAACTTAGGTCAGAAAATCAAAACCCTGAGGCAGCGAAGAGGGATGTCCCTGCAGCAGATGGCTGACCAGACCAATCTTTCCAAACCCCTTCTTTCGCAAATCGAAAGCGAAGTTGTGGCCCCTCCCGTAGCCACTCTTTTGAAAATTTCCAAAGCCCTGAATGTGAACATCGGTTATTTTTTTCAGGCGGAGGAGTCCGGGAAAAGGGCTGTGATCGTGCGCAAGAACGAACGTAAACAGGTTTTTCGCCGCATCCATGAGGATGCTTCCAAGGTAGGGTATTATTACGAAGCCCTGGCCTACCCCAAGGCGGACAAACATATGGAGCCCTTTCAGGTCCAATTTGAAGTGAAAAAGAAAGACGATCTCCTTTTTTTCACCCACCCAGGGGAAGAATTCGTCTTTGTTTTGGAAGGGCAGCTGGAGTTTAATTATGAAAACGAAACTTTTTTGTTGGAAGCCGGGGATAGTCTTTATTTTGA
>JAOUFX010000041.1 GCA_029857975.1 Deltaproteobacteria bacterium
ATGAAGCCGGGAATGGTTCTTTCCAAGCTGATGCGAGGGGATGTTATCAAATATCCCATTACCATCCCGGAAGGTTTTAACCTCTTTCAAATCGGAGAAGTTTTACACCATGCTGGAGTCTGCAACAAGAAAGATTTTATGGAGAAAGTCAAAGATTCTTCCCTGGTCGCATCCCTGGGTTTGGAGGGAGACAATTTAGAAGGGTATCTGTTCCCGGATACCTATAATTTCCCCAAAGGATTAGGGGAAGAATTGGCCGTTCGCCAGATGGTGGCCCGTTTTAAAAACGTTTATACCTCCCTGGCCAAACGGGCAGAACAGTTAGGGTTGAGTCGAAAAGATGTGGTCATCCTCGCCTCTATGATTGAAAAGGAGGCTGCAGACGATCAGGAAAGAAGGCTGATTGCGGCCGTTTTCCACAACCGACTTCAACGAGGAATGGCATTGCAGAGCGATCCCACCGCAGTCTATGGCCTGAAAACACGGAAGGCCAAGAACAAAAAAATTACCAAAAAGGATCTCCTTCAAAAAACACCCTATAATACCTATCAAATCAGTGGCCTGCCCAAAGGACCCATTGCCAACCCAGGTTTTAAATCTCTGTATGCGGTCTTGTATCCTGCTGATGTAAGCTACCTTTTTTTTGTATCTAAGAACGACCGCACCCATTATTTTTCCCATACCTTAGACGAACATAACCGCGCAGTGGCTAAGTATCAGCGAAGGTCAAAGAGGGATCTGAAAAAGAAAACAACCGGAAATCCCAGTAGCCAGACACCCGCAGCAAACCCCTCTCAAACCGAGGGAGGAGTGGAACCCCAACCCACATTTCCCCTCTCAAAACCTGCCCCATAAAAAAATTGTAAAAAACACTAAATTCTTCTTGACATTCTTTTCATAAAACCTTATATTGGCCAAAAAGTGGTATAAAGTGGTTAAAAGTGGATAATAGGAGAAAATAAGGGATGTTCAGGGGCAGGTTTGAACACACCATAGATCCTAAAGGGCGCGTATCCATCCCGGTAAAATTTCGTGAATTACTTACGGAAAAATATGATGACCGATTAATCCTAACCAATTTCGATCGTTGTTTGGTCGCTTACCCTTACGAAGAATGGAGAGTTTTGGAAGAGAAGGCAAGCTCCCTTTCCATGGTTAAAAAGGAAGTGAAATCTTTCCAGCGATTTTTTGTTTCGGGGGCCGTCGAATGCCCAATTGATAAACTGGGCCGAATCCTGATACCCCCCACACTACGGGATTATGCCCAGCTGGAAAGAAATGTTGTTTTTGCCGGGATGCTGAAAAAATTTGAAATTTGGGGTATGGGGCGTTGGTTGGAGGAAATCAAACGCGCGGAAGAGGATTTTGCAGGGATGGGGACAGCTTTAGCCGATTTGGGGCTTTAAAAAGCTATGGAGGAAGCCCGACATTCACCGATCCTTTTACGAGAAGTCCTTGAATACTTGGATTGCCAGCCAGACCGAATTTATGTTGACGGAACCGTAGGCAGCGGTGGTCATGCCAGGGCCATTTTAACCAGGAGCTCTCCCACGGGAAAACTAATAGGGTTAGATTGGGATGAGGAAGCCATCCAGCGCGCCCAAAAAAATCTGGCTCCTTTTGGAAAAAGGGCAGAGTTGATAAAAAGGAATTATAAAGACCTGAGTTCAGTCCTGGAAAACCTGGCTATCGGTGCAGTGGATGGCATTCTATTAGACTTAGGGGTTTCCACAGAACAGCTTGAGGACGGAACGAGGGGATTTAGCTTCCTCCGGGATGGGCCTTTGGATATGCGGATGAGCCGGGAACTCAGGATTACGGCCCGGGACCTTTTACAGCGCCTTTCCGCCGTAGACATCAGCCGGATCTTTCGGCTGTATGGGGAAGAGCGCTGGGCCAACCGGATCGCTAAGGCGGTTGTTCGCCGGCGGCAAATTACCCCCATGCGGACGACCGGGGAACTCGTCGATGTGATCAAAAAATCTCTCCCCTCGCGCAGCGGTCGCATCCACCCAGCCACCCGCGCTTTTCAGGCCTTGCGTATCGCGGTTAACGAAGAGCTCCAGAACCTCCAAAATTTCCTCGACCGGTGTAAGGATCTTCTGAATCCTGGAGGCAGGCTGGTAATCATTTCTTTTCACTCTCTGGAAGATCGAGCCGTAAAAAATCATTTCCGACAATGGGCCAAAGGGGAAGAAGGAACCCCTCCTTTTTTTAATGTTCTGACGCCCAAACCTGTAGGCCCCTCTTCGGAAGAAGTTCTGAACAACCCCAAAGCCCGCAGCGCCAAGCTGAGAGCCGTTGAAAAAATTTTCGAGAAGACCAAAGGGAGGAAAGATGGCGGAAGCGATCTCTAAACGAATCGCCGTCAGCAGCGTAGGGAAGGCGCAAGAAGCCTCGTCCCACCCGCAAGGGGTCAACCGCAACTTAGCCTTCGTGGCCGTGGTGGTAGCACTTTTTTTTATCGCCTGTTCCCTTTTTTATGTTTGGGCGCACCACCAGATGATCTCTCTGGGATACGAAATATCGCAGAGAAACCAGGAAGAACAGGTTCTCCTCAAGGAGAATAAAAAGCTGCGTCTGGAACTGGCTGCCTTGAAATCTCCCAGTCGCATCGAGAATATCGCCTTGAAAGAGTTGGGCTTTGTAAACCCCCAGAAGGAACACTTGATTATCGTACGATGAAGCCCCTTCTGAATATATGGCTTCGATTGCGCATAACCCTCCTTCTTTGCCTTTTTTCCTTTCTTTTTTCAGTCGTCTTGGTGCGGGCCTATCAGCTTCAGGTTCTCCAGAGCCATAAACTTGCCGCCCTGGCCGAACAACAGTATCAAAGAATTGTACCCTTAGTGCCCAAAAGGGGAGTCCTCTACGATCGCAAAAAAAAAGAGATGGCCATCAGTGCCGAGGTGGATTCAGCCTTTGCCCAACCGGCGAAGGTGGAAAAGAAACAAAGAGCTGCGCAAAAAATTGGCGCCATCTTAGGAAAGAGGCGTGAGGTCTTGCTGAAAAAGTTGCGAGAAGAAAAACCTTTTGTCTGGCTGGAAAGGGGGATCAACCCGCATCAACGGGCAGCGATTGAGGCCCTGAAAATTGAAGGAATCGATTTTTTGAAAGAAGCGAAAAGATTCTATCCGCAAGGAGAAATTGGATCCCAGGTCATCGGGTTTGCCGGGGTGGACTCCCAAGGACTCGAAGGAGTAGAGTTGGGGTATGATGAATTCATTCGGGGAGAACCTGGATTTATCCTCATTCCCAAGGATGCCCTCGGCAGAACCATTACCCCTCAAACTCCGGGGGTTCGCCATTCGGAAGATGGCTGTGAAGTTATTCTGACCATTGATAAAAACATTCAATACATTGCGGAGAGGGAACTGAAAAAAGCCATCCAGGCTTGTTCGGCCAAGGGGGGCATGGTCGTGGTTATGAATCCTAAAACAGGGGAAATTTTAGCCATGTCTGCGCAGCCCTCCTTCGATCCCAACCACTTTTCTTCCTACCCGACCTACCAGCGAAAAAACCGTACTCTTACGGATACTTTCGAGCCCGGCTCCACTTTCAAGGTGTTTCCTCTGGCTGCAGCCTTAGAAGAGCGGGTGGCTTCCCCCCGTGATATCTTTTTTTGTGAAAAAGGTAGCTACACCGTGGGTGATAAGATCATCCACGATGTGGGCAAACATGGATGGCTTTCCTTGGAAGAAATCATCAAACTTTCGAGTAATATCGGAGCGAGTAAGGTAGGGAAAAAATTAGGCAGGGGAAAGCTTTATCATTACCTTAAAGAGTTTGGTTTCGGGAGTAAAACCGGGATTGACCTGCCCGGGGAAGTTGCGGGTTTCCTTCCCCCTCCGCGGTCTTGGTCTGAAGTAGGATTGGCCAACATCAGTTTTGGGCAAGGCGTTTCCCTTACGGCTTTACAATTGACCACGGCGCTGGCTGCCATCGCCAACGGCGGAGTCATGATGCGACCTTATGTGGCCAAAGCCGTAATGGAAAGGCAGGGCAACATCTTGAAGGAAAATCGGCCCAGGGTGATTCGGCGAGTGATTTCTCAGGAGACGGCAAAAACCGTGGCCTCAATCTTGAGAAAGGTCACCCAGGAAGGGGGAACAGGGAAAGCGGCCTGCCTCTCGGAATATGAGACTGCGGGGAAAACAGGCACGGCGCAGAAAGCGTCTTCAACCGGCCGGGGGTATTCAGACAAACGGATTGGCTCCTTCATGGGTTTCGCCCCGGCGGATAACCCCCAATTGGTCATTACCGTGATCATCGACGAACCCCAGGGGACCAGTTACGGAGGAGTGGTGGCCGCGCCGACTTTTAAAGCCATCGGCGAACAAGTTTTGCCTTATATAGGGGTATACCCGAAAGGGGTTACCTACCTGGTGCAGGCTACCCCAAAGCATTTCCCCTCTTCCATTCTCTCTGGCGTGGATCAGAAAACCATAAAGCCCCCCGATCAAGTCTCGGCGAAAGAAGTTCCCGGAGAACCGGGAGTTATGCCTGATTTTTCCGGAAAAACTTTGCGCCAGGTTATCCTTTCCGCGCAGAAATTGAGGCTGGATTTGAAGTTCGTAGGAAGCGGAAAGGCGGTTGCTCAAACCCCAGCACCTGGCCAGATTCTCCAGGGGGAAGTGCAGGGGATCGTCAGGTTCCAGCCGGCGATGTAATTCAAAACGATAAACTGGAAATCAGCTTCCAGGGCTGAGCTTGGGTTTTTGATCTTCCGGGGAGATAGAAGTATAATAAAAATTAGGCGTCCCTTGCGGATAAATATGAGAGGAAAATTCGCAGATTTAAACCTTTGGGGATCTAATAGAAGGAGATAACCATCGTGAGGTTGGAAGACCTCATTTTTCGCTTACCCGCGAAAGAAATTATCGGCAACGCCGCAGTGGAGGTGCAAGGACTGGCTTACCATTCTCAAAGCGTTAAACCAGGATTCCTTTTTGCAGCTATCCGCGGCTGGCGGGAAGATGGGAGATATTTCATTCCTGATGCTCTATCCCGGGGAGCCCGCTCTCTGCTATTAGAAGAACCCATCGCCAACACAGAGGTGACCCAGGTGGTTGTTCCCAATGTGCGTGGAGCCCTGGCTTGGCTTGCTTCCGCCTTTTATGGAGACCCCTCTTCTTCTTTAACTTTGGTCGGAATAACCGGGACCAACGGAAAAACTACGACTTCTTATCTCATCGAATCGATCCTTACCGCGGCCGGGAAAAATGTTGGGGTGATGGGGACGATCAATTACCGTTATCAAAAAATAATTTATCCTGCCCCCACGACCACGCCGGAATCCCTGGATCTGCAGAGAAATCTCCAGGCCATGCGAGAAGCCGGCGTAACCCACGCCATCTTAGAAGTTTCCTCGCATGCTTTGGACATGCAGCGCGTGCGTGCCTGTGATCTCGACGTAGCCCTTTTCACAAACCTAACCCGCGATCATCTAGATTACCATGGGTCGATGGAGAATTATTTTCAGGCCAAACAATTGCTCTTCACCCAGTGTTTATCGGAGAGCAGAAAGAAAACGCATTTTTCTATAATCAACGTTGACGACCCCAGGGGGAGTGAACTTTTGCAGGTGGCCTGCGGTACACTTCTGCGTTATGGCGTAGAAAGGCGGGGCGAAATCTGGTCGCAACAGATGGAGGAAAGTGAAGAAGGCTTGTGCGCCCGCGTGAGTACGCCCAGGGGCGTTTTGGACATCCACTCTCCATTGATCGGGAGGCATAACCTTTATAATATCCTGGCCGCCGTGAGTGTGGGTGAGGCTCTGGGACTTCCAGCCCAAGCAATAGCCACGGGGATCGAGAAGCTCAGCCGGGTTCCCGGAAGGCTGGAACGCATACCCGGGGGGGGCTGCATCCGGGTGTTCGTTGACTATGCCCATACCGGTGATGCCCTGGCCCGGGCGCTGGACACCTTACGTAAAGTCACGATGAGGCAGCTGATCGTCGTATTTGGATGCGGTGGAGATCGCGACCGGGGGAAACGGGCCGTCATGGGGAAAGTGGCGGCCACAGCAAGCGACTTGGCGATCCTCACCTCCGACAATCCCCGCACGGAAGATCCCTTAAGGATCATCGAGGAAGTTGAAGGAGGGATGCGGGAAACAACCCGGAAAAAATATCAGCCAGCTGATTTGATGAAAGAAAGAGTTGCGGCTCGGAATGGGGGCACAGGATACGTGGTCATTCCCGATAGGAAAGAGGCCATTTTTTGGGCCATCAAAGCAGCCCGACCTGGGGATGTGGTCCTGATCGCTGGTAAGGGCCATGAGGATTATCAAATTCTGGGGGAGACCAAGGTCCATTTTGATGACCGCGAGGAAGCCACTCGGGCGTTAGCTTCTATAGGAGGATGAAGAATCGTTAATTTTTCTGCCGGCGAGATTACCAGGATTACAGGAGGAGAACTTCTTGGCGGTGACCCCCTTCTCCGGGCGGTGGGGGTTTGCAGCGACTCCCGCCAGGTCCACGGAGGAGAACTTTTCATTCCCCTGCAGGGACCAAAGTTCGACGGGCATGACTTTATCAAAGAGGCCATGGCCAAAGGAGCCGCTGGCTCCTTGGTGCAGCGCGGCCGGCTGGAGATCCCAGGAACAAATCATTGGCCGGGGAAATTTTCCGTCCGGGTCGGGGATGTTTTGCAGGCTCTCGGTGACCTTGCTCATTCCTGGCGCTGCCGCCATTCCGTGCAAGTGGTGGCCATAACGGGAAGTAACGGGAAAACGACCACGAAAGAGATGACGGCCCGCATCCTTGCCAGAAAGTTCAATGTCCTGAAGACCGAGGGCAATTGGAATAACCTCATTGGTCTTCCCCTGATGCTTTTGAAGCTGGCGCCGGAGCACGAGGTTGCCGTTCTGGAGATGGGAATGAATGTGCCCGGCGAGATCCGCAGGTTGAAGGAAATCGCTGCGCCGCAGGTTTCCACGATCAGCAACATCGGCCATGCCCACCTGGAATTCCTGAAAGACTTGGAAGGGGTGGCCCGGGCCAAAGGGGAACTCTGGGAAACAGCAGGGGAAAAAGATTGGATTGCGGTTAACAGCGATGATCCAAGAGTGGTGAAGCTGGCGGCATCGGCCCAGTGCCAGAAGAAAACTTTCGGCATTTTGCGGAAAGCAGATATCGGGGCCGGGGAACTTTACCTGGAAAAAGGAAAGGGGATTGGTTTTTTCTTGAGCATGGAGGGGGCGAGACGCGCCGTGCAATTGTCCGTTTTCGGAAAACATAATGTATACAATGCACTGGCCGCGTCGGCTTTGGGGAAAATTTTAGGGATCAGCCTGGAAGAAATTGGAGCCGGGCTGGAGGAATTTCGGCCCTTGGCGGGGAGAGGCGAAGTTTTGCGCTTGGGCCAAAATGTACGAGTTCTGGATGATTCTTATAATGCCAATCCTGATTCCTTCCAAGCCGCGTTGGCGGCGTTTGGGGAGATGAAAGGGGAAAACCGTGGTTTACTGGTGATGGGGGATATGCTGGAGCTCGGGCCCACTTCATCCGCTGAACACGAAAAAATAGGGAAATGGGTCGCCAAGATGGAGTTGGCGCACCTGATTTTTTTGGGGGAGAAAGCCCGCCATTTGGCCGAAGGGGCTGGCGCTGCTGGAGCTGAAAAGAAAAAAGTGTTTGTCGCTCACACCCATGAAGAAGTGTTAAAAAATTTGAAAAAAAATATCGTAAACGGAGACTGGATTTTGGTCAAGGGTTCCCGAGCGATGCAGATGGAACGGATCATTAAAGGACTGGAAGATTTATTGGGGAGGGCGTGAGAACGTAAACCTCGACGATGCTCTATTTTATCCTCTACTCCTTACATGAGAAATTTTCGGTCTTTAATGTCTTCCGGTATATTACGTTCCGGGCGATTTTGGCTATTCTGACAGCTCTGGTCATTTCCTTTTTTTGCGGCCCATGGGTGATCCGTAAGCTGCAGCAGCTGCAGGTGCAACAATTCATCCGGCAGGACGGGCCGAGCACCCACCTCGGAAAAGAAGGAACGCCTACCATGGGGGGGACATTGATTTTGTTCTCCATTATTCTGGCCGTCTTTTTGTGGGCGGATCTGACCAATTTTTACATATGGGTTGCCTTGTTTGTCACGACGGGATTCGGGGTAATTGGTTTTGCGGACGATTACCGGAAGTTGACTCGCAAAAACTCTAAAGGCCTGTTCGTAAAAGAAAAATTTTTATATCAAGGTGCTGTGGCGTTGGCAGCTTCGCTCATGCTTTATTTTTACCCCACCTTCAAGAGTACGTTCAGTGTGCCTTTTTTCAAGGAATTTTTGCCCAATCTGGGAGTGTTTTATATTTTTCTGGCGGTTTTTGTGATGGTGGGAACGTCAAACGCCGTGAACCTGACAGATGGCTTGGATGGGCTGGCCATCGGGCCGGTGCTGATCGCGGCGGGAACGTTTATGGTTTTGGCTTATTTAGTCGGGCACGTAAAAATAGCCAGCTATCTTCAAATTCCTTACGTTTCCGGCAGCGGCGAGCTGACCATTTTTTGTGGGGCCATGGTGGGAGCGTCCATGGGCTTCCTCTGGTACAATACTTATCCTGCCCAAATGTTCATGGGAGACACGGGTTCGGTATCTTTAGGAGCGGCTTTAGGTGCGATCGCGGTCATTACCAAACAAGAAATCCTACTGGCCATTGTTGGTGGGCTCTTTGTCCTGGAAACACTCTCGGTGATTTTCCAGGTGGCCTCATACAAAATCAGGCGGAAAAGGATTTTTCGCATGGCACCCCTGCATCATCATTTTGAGTTAAAAGGGTGGGCCGAACCCAAGGTTATTGTGCGCTTTTGGATCATAACCATTTTTTTAGCTCTGGTCGCCCTGAGCACGCTGAAATTGAGGTGAAAAAGCATAGCGCAAAGCGCAGAGCGTAAGGCGTAAAACCTAAAAACGTGGCACTCAATACTTAGCCTTTTTTTCATTTGAAGTCTTGACCTCTTTTAGTAAAGCTATGGATCTGAAGGGTAGAAAAGTTTTGGTCGTCGGGCTTGCCCGGACGGGCGCGGCCACCGCACGGTTTTTGGCCCGTCAAGGCGTTAGGCTGAAAATTTCGGAGGCCAAACCGGCCCGGGAAATCGAGGCGGCCCGGAAAGCCCTACAAGATCTTCCGGTTGAATGGGAGTTGGGCGGGCACACCATCCAATTCTTCGGGGAAGAGGATCTCATCGTGGTCAGTCCGGGTGTGCCCATGGATATTGAGCCGCTGGTGCAAGCCCGGGCCAATGGAATTCCGGTAATCAGCGAAATGGAGTTGGCTTTCAAGTTCTTACGCCGGCCGTTGATCGGCATCACGGGTACCAACGGAAAAACGACGACTACCACTTTGATTGGCGAAATGCTCCGGGCCAGCGGGAGGAAGGCCTTCGTGGGTGGCAATATCGGCAATCCCCTCATCGAGTATGTAGGCGGTCCTCAAGAAGAAGAATGGGTAGTGGCGGAAATCAGTAGCTTCCAACTGGAAGGAATCGTGGATTTTCGGCCGCAGATCAGCATCCTCTTGAATATTACCGAGGACCATCTGGATCGATACCCCAATTTCCAGGAGTACATCCGGACCAAAGGAAAAATTCTCCAAAACCAGGGGAAAGACGACTACGCTTTGCTCAACGCAGATGATCCGCTTACTTTCCAGTTCGCCCACCGGGTAGAGTCGCAAGTGATTCTTTTCAGTTCCCAGAGGGCAGTACCCGCAGGTTGTTTTTTGGAGAAGGGAGCCATTTTTTTCCAGGGCGGGGATGGGAAAAAAGAAAGATTTGGGTTGGAGCGTTTGAAAATCCGGGGGGCCCACAATTTGGAAAACATAATGGCAGCGGTTGCAGCGGGCAAAATTTGTGGCTGCCCGTCGGAAGCTTTGCAAAAGGTGATGGAAGAATTTCCCGGACTGGAGCACCGGTTGGAATGGGTGCAGGATATTGACGGAGTAAGTTTTTTTAACGATTCTAAGGGCACAAACGTAGGTTCCGTGGTGAAATCCTTGATGAGTTTCCGGGAGCCCGTCTTGCTGATCGCCGGAGGAAAGGACAAAGGCGGAGATTATAGCCCGCTGAAAAACATGATTGGCACCCAAGTAAAAGGAATGGCCCTGATCGGGGAAGCCAAAAAAAGGATGGGGGAAGCGTTGGGGGGGCTCACGGAAACAGTCCCATTGGATACCCTGGAGGAAGCTGTACATTGGGCATCTTCCAAGGCTTCTCCAGGCGATGTCGTTCTCCTTTCCCCCGCCTGTTCGAGCTTTGACATGTTCGAGAACTATCAAGAGCGCGGGAAGCGTTTTAAAACCATCGTTCAGGAATTGAGTAAAAATTCACCGGGGAAGAAAGCTCTTGCCCATGGGCTCTGAACAAAGATCCGATATCCTTCTTCTTGTTACCGTGATGGCCTTGGTGGGGTTGGGGATCGTCATGGTCTATAGCGCCAGCTTCGCAGTCGCCGGCCAGCGGTTTGGGGATTCCTATCATTTCTTGAAGAAGCAAGCCGTGGCCGCGGCCTTGGGAATTCTTTTGATGTTTTTATTGGCGAAGATGAATTACCGGCGCTGGCAAAATTTAGCCCTTCCCCTTTTACTGCTGAGCCTGGTGCTCTTGGGGATTCTGGTACTGCCAGGTTGGCGCCATGAAGTGGGAGGATCGGCCCGCTGGTTAAAATTCTCTTTCCTGTCTTTTCAGCCGTCGGAACTGGCTAAACTTGCCCTGGTTATTTATCTGGCGCACTCCTTGGCCAGGAAAGAAGGGAGGATGAAGAGCTTTAGCACGGGTTTCCTCCCCTACGTGATTGTCCTAGGAATTTTGTTCA
>JAOUFX010000741.1 GCA_029857975.1 Deltaproteobacteria bacterium
AACCATTTAACTCATCGGGCAGCAACGGACGCAACGAACGAGCGATCTAAATGAAAATTTTTCAGGAGACCCTATGAGTTTTATTCGTCCCTGTATCGCTTCGATGAAGGGCTATGTTCCCGGTTTTCAGCCGGATCCCAGGGAGAATTTCATTAAATTAAACAGTAATGAAAATCCTTTTCCCCCCTCGCGCAAAGTACAAGAAGTTCTCCGGAACCTCGCCTACGAAGACTTGCGTCTATATCCGGATCCTGCGAGTCTGGAGCTTCGCGAGCAACTGGGCTCCTTGTACGGTTTTTCGGCGAGTCAGATTATCTGCGGCAATGGTTCCGATGATATCCTGAATATTATCGTCCGGACCTTTGCCCAGCCCGGAGAGGCCATTGGGTTCTATGAGCCCGCTTTTCCGCTCTATAAAGTCCTGGGAATTATTCATGGGAGCCAAATCATCCCCATCTCCGTGGTTGAGCCTTACGAACGGCCACCGGAACCGCCCGCAAACGCAAGAGTCTTTTTCCTGGCCAACCCCAACTCTCCCGTTGGTTTTACGTATGCACCAGCTCTGCTCTCGCAAATAGCCCAGAAGATAAAAGGGATCTTCGTAGTCGACGAAGCTTATGCTGAATTTGCCCACGAAAATGCCTTAGAGCTGGTCCGCAAATTTGAGAACGTGATTGTAGTCCGGACTGTTTCCAAATCCTATTCTTTAGCCGGCCTGCGATTGGGATACGCCATTGGGAACGAAAAATTGATTGCGGAAATGTTCAAGGTTAAAGACCCATTCAACGTTACCAGCCTAACCCAGACGCTGGTAGCGGCCGCTCTGCAGGATCAGGAATATTTTCGAAAAAATATTCTCCAGATTATCGAGACGCGGGACTGGATCAGCAAAGAAGCGGTTGCCCTTGGATATCGGATTATCCCTTCCCAGGCGAATTTTATTTTTCCCCAACCGCCTCAGAAGGGAAGGGGAGTAAAATTCTATCAAGCCCTTTTTAACCGCAAAGTTTTAACCCGTTATTACGATGAAGAGGGTCTGAGGGATGGAGTGCGCATGACCATCGGTACCCGGGAAGAGATGGTCGCCACCCTGCGGGTTTTGAAGGAGATACTGCCTCTGTAATAGGAACCCAGCCAAATGGAATATTGGAATATAAACCATCTATGCTTTACCCATGATTCCCCTATGCCAACATTCCATGATTCCATTCTAAGGAGAAGTTATGTCCATTGCTAACAAGATCAAAGATTACATGGAAAGAGCCTCTTGGATTCGCAAGATGTTCGAACAAGGATTGGAGCTTAAAAGCAGGCTGGGGGCGGAGAAGGTCTTTGATTTCAGCCTGGGAAATCCGAATTTAGAGCCCCCGGATGAGGTCAGGAAGGCCATCCTTAGGCTCATAAACGATGAGCGGCCTGGAAAACACGCTTACATGCCTAATGCCGGATTACGAGAAACCCGGCAAGCAGTGGCGAATTCCTTATCGCAGGATCACGCGGTGAAATTAACCTGGGAGCAGGTTATAATGACCTGCGGGGCCGGGGGGGGCCTCAACGTGGCGTTAAAGACCATCCTGGATCCGGGAGATGAAGTTTTGGTTCTATCCCCCTATTTTGTTGAATATTTGTTTTATGTTGATAATCATAATGGGATCGGGAAGTTAATTAAAAATAATGAAGATTTTACTTTAAATGTAGGGGCGATCGAAGCTGGAGTGAATCCGAGGACGAAAGCGATCATTATCAATTCGCCCAATAACCCTTCGGGTCGAATTTACGATGAACCCAGTTTAAAAAATTTGGGTAAATTATTTGAGACTATTCAAAAAAGAAGTGGTCAAACTATTTACCTGCTTTCCGATGAACCGTACAGCAAGCTGGTTTACGACGGAGTAAAAATTCCCAGTATCTTCCAGGCTTACCCTTATAGCATGGTCATAACATCTTACTCCAAAGACCTTTCGCTGCCCGGCGAGCGGATCGGGTATGTGGCTGTGAACCCCGGAATGGAAAACTGGAAACAGGTTGTTGACGGGTTAACTTTCTGCAACCGGATCCTTGGTTTTGTAAACGCACCAGCCCTCATGCAGCACATTGTTTCCAAGTTGCAGGGGGTTCAGGTGGATGTTTCCGAGTATCAACGGAAGCGCGATAATCTTTGCCGAGGTCTCGCCGGGGCCGGATATTCCTTCATCAAGCCCGAAGGGGCCTTTTACCTTTTTCCTAAATCTCCCATCCCCGATGATGTTTTGTTCGTGAACACTCTTTTGCAGGAAAATATTCTGGCGGTTCCCGGAATGGGTTTTGGGACTCCGGGGTATTTCCGTCTCGCGTATTGTGTGGAAGACCGGGTCATCGAAGGGGCTATGGAAGGGTTCCGCCGGGCCGTCAAGAAAGCTACCACCTAATTTTGTCTCCTTTTTAATGATGACAGGAGGGGCTGACATTCTCAACGTGGCCTTTGTATATTTATACTTATATCGTCTGATAAGATATATTATGTAAACTTAGAAAATTATACGCTGTTTAAGGCTCCGCTATCATCGATTTGAGCCTTAAAGGGCTTTCACCCCTGCCTCTTCAATGGCAGCTTGGG
>JAOUFX010000742.1 GCA_029857975.1 Deltaproteobacteria bacterium
ATGGCTGGGAAAGCGGCCGCTTTGCAAATATCCCAATAGGGAATTCCGGTTATCTCAGCCATGACAAAGGCAGCCGCCCCCATGATGGGGGGCATGATCTGTCCCCCTGTGGAGGAAAGTGCCTCCACGGCCCCGGCAAAATAGGGTCTGTACCCGCCTCGAATGATTAAAGGGATGGTGAAGGTTCCAGTTCCGACGGTATTCGCCACCGCACTCCCGCTAATGGTTCCAAAGAAACTGGAGGCCACGACGGCAGCCTTGGCCGCGCCCCCCCGGGACCGACCTGTAAGCCCAAAGGCCACGTCCAGATAGAATTTACCCACATCGGTTCTTTGGAGAAAAGCCACGAACAAGATAAACAAAAAAACAAAGGTGGCCGACACACCCGTGGGAATCCCAAAAATCCCCTCCGTAGTGAGATAGAGATACTCAATCCATTCGGATAGGTTAGCGGCGGAATGCTTTAAGGCCCCAAAGAGATAGGGCCCGATCAGGGCGTAAAGGCAGAAACAGAGTCCGACGACGGCTAAAGCCGCACGGACGGCCCTCCGGGTTGCTTCCAGGATCAAAGGCAGGGCCAGGCTCCCAAAAAATAGATCACCAAAGGTCATCTCATCCACAGAGATGACCCTTTGGATGATCCGATCAAAATCGGTGATGATGTGGACTCCAACGCCAATGCCCAGGAGAACTAACAGGGAATCTATGGCCAGAGAAAGCCTGGGCTTTGACTTCAAGGAGGGATTCAGCAGAAAGACCAGACAAAGGGCGAAGCCAACATGCGCAGCCCTCAAAATCATGGCATCCAGCGTAACATACCAAGCCCCATATATTTGAAACGATGACCAGCAGATGGCTACGGCCCCTGCAAGAAAATGCCGAAATCTTTTGATTTTCGTTTCCATTCAATTCCCACAAAACCCAAAATATTCAGCAAATTCTAAGCGGGGGCCTGTTATCCTGGGTTCCCCATTGGCATCCAACAAGGAGCATCATTCTATTTATATCCCTTTTCTTTGTAAAACTTCTCAGCCCCGGGATGAAGGGGGAGACTTCCAACCTTTTCAGGCTCCCAGGCCGTTTTGGGGTCGAAGGCTTCAAAGGCTCTGTAAGCGGCGCGAATCTTGTCCTTGTTTTCCACGATGGACTTGAGAACGACGTAAACAACCCGGTCAGGAAGATCTTCCCGGGCCAGAAGGCAGGTAGGAAATCCAATCGTGACCACATCTTTGTCCTGACCGCTGAACATGCCCGCAGGCACGATGGAGCGAGTATAGCCGTACTTCTTGCGCAGGCGATTGAGCACTTCTTCTTCCAAGGAGATAAACCTCAGGGAACGAGCGATGGCCGCTTCTGTCCAGGTGGGGTGGTTCGGAGTCGCCATCATCAAAAATCCATCAATCGCCCCTTCCTTCAATGCAGGGACCATCTCGCCAAATCCCTTCATCAGGATATCGCCGCCTATGCTTTTCAGATCTTGGTAGGAAACGCCATATTCTGAGAGAGTCTGCAGAGCACCCACCTCGCTCATGGATCCTTTGGATTGCGTGCAAATCCGCAGCCCCTTCTTCATCGCCTTTATGTCTGCCCAACTCTTTATATCCTTATCCGCCCTGACAGCGCCCAGCACCCAGTAGCTGTCTAATCCACCTGCTATAGCCCGAAGATTGGTTATTTTTTCTTTATATCGCACCTTCCCGTTCCAGGCCCAGTTGGCTGTTATGGGAAAGGCAAACCCCATGTCCGCCTTTTTGGCCCCCAGAAGCGATGGGTTACCAATCCCCCCAGATTTGGGGAGAACATCCACGGTTGAACCGGCAGGGAGATTTTTCCGGATACTCTCGGCCATGACGCCGGCCATCACATACCAGCCGCTGCCCATTTTGAAGGAAGCAAACTGGATACTCACCGGCCCTTGCGCTGTGGAGACAGCTGGCATGGCCGCCCAAACCCCGAGCAGGGCTACGACCGCCACAAAAATTGGCCATTTTGCAGTCAGCTTTTGCATGATATTTTTCCTCCTTTCAAGTGATTTGTTTGCCTCCAAAATACTCTTCCTTGCTAAAACTTCCCCGCAATGATCAGGAAAGCTGAACGGCCAAAATCCGCCCCAAGCTGATACCTTTATCCGATCTGATATCCAGGGCGAAAACTCGTTTAGGTTCGCATACCCGCACTCGCGCAAGATAACTCTTCCTGACTCCCCTCGAGCCGTTATTGCGCTTCAGGCTTTTTGCCATGCCCAAAAGCAAAAATTGAGGGACATCAACGATCATCAGCAGGCATTCACCATTAAACCGCTTTGGGTGTTTTTAAGCAGCTGGATAGATATCACCATAGAAGCGTCATTTATAAGTAATCCCTTGCAGCCGTCCCTGTCAACAAATTTATATCAATAAGGACCCTGGACAAATGAAGTGGCCCCAAACCCTCATCCCCTCATCTTATCCCGATAATATTTTTCGGCTCCCGGATGAAGAGGGATCCCATCATTGCCAAGTTTCCAAGCCTCTTCTTTTTCATTCTTCCTTTGGCAGGTGATGATCATGCTTCATTCCCGAGGGCGCCGGCAAAGAATTTTCATCAAACTCCA
>JAOUFX010000743.1 GCA_029857975.1 Deltaproteobacteria bacterium
ACTTTCAATCAGGGATATGGAATTTTAGTTGACGGGCAGCTACATGATGAGTGGGGAATCCGCGCTGGGCATAAGCCGGATGTCTCTGCGGGGCTCGTGGAGCGGATCTGCCGCAAAATTACCGACCATGCCCGGGAGCTTTTGGATGTGGAAGAATACAGGCTGGACGACGCAGAAGTGGTGGTAATCGCTTATGGCAGCCCGGCAAGGCCCTCGCTGCGGGCCGCCAAGGAGGCTCGCAACACAGGTGTGAAGGCGGGATGCTTGAAGATGAGGATTCTCTGGCCGTTTCCAGAAAGGGCCATCGACCAGCTTTGCCCAAGAGTAAAAAAAATCATTGTCCCGGAAATGAACATGGGAAAAATTTATCGGGAAGTGGAAAGGGTGGCCGCCGGAAGAGCAGAAGTCATTTCCCTGCCCAAATTGGGCGGGGAAATGCACACGCCTCAGGAAATTTTTGAAAAAATCAATTAATTTTTTTGCCACAGAGGTCACAGAGAACACAGAGGTTAAAAAATAACAAGAAATAATCAATTTTAAAAATTTTCTTTATTTTTTAATCATTATTTAATCATTTTACTCTCTGTGATCTCTGTGCCCTCTGTGGCCAATGGTTACTGAATTTATGAATCCTTTAGCTGATAAATATCTTCGCCCAGCCACGCTTCCTTTGATCTTTTGCCCGGGCTGCGGGGATGGGACCGTATTAAATATTTTTTTACGAGCCGTGGAAGAGATGGGCATCTTCCCGGACCTGGCTTTGGTGGGCGGGATTGGATGCTCGGGATGGTTGCCCACTTATCTCCGGGCCGATGTCCTCCATGTCCTCCACGGCCGGGCTATTCCTTTTGCCACCGGCTTGAAACTCACGGATCCCCGGAGAAAGGTGGTTGTCTTTACCGGCGATGGAGATGGCGTGGGGATTGGCGGCAATCATTTCATCCATGGAGCCAGACGGAATATCGACCTTACGGTTATTATGATGAACAACGGAATCTATGGAATGACCGGCGGACAGGTTGCTCCTACCACCCCCCTTCACGGCCGGACCCAGACATCTCCTTACGGTAATATTGAATTTCCTTTTGACGTCTGCGATCTGGCGCGAGCGGCTGGAGCCACCTACGTGACCCGCTGGACGACCGCTCACCCCAAGCAACTTCTCCGGGCCATCAAGGAAGGAATTGAGCATGCGGGGTTTTCCTTTATCGAGGTGCTTTCCCAGTGCCCAACCCAGGCCGGAAGATACATGGAAGGAACCAGCGACCCGGGAGAGCTTCTGTCCCTTTTCAGGAAAAGAGCCATCTCGGTCGAGCGAGCCAGGAGTACTCTCCCCCAGGATTTAAAGGGAAAGATTATTGTGGGCAAAATCCATCACGAGAAAGAAAAGAAGGAGTTCAGTAAAACCCTCTATGAAAGTTTCCCGGCCGAAGCAGCAGACAACCAAGATCATCCTTGATGATCGATTCTGTAAAGGGTGTAATCTATGCGTTCAGGTATGCCCCCAAAAGTTGTTTTCTGAGGGCGAGAAACGCAGCCGGGGAGGATATCGAATGCCCGAAGTTGGCCACGAAAAGGAATGTTCAGGCTGCCTGTTGTGTGAGATGACCTGCCCGGATCTGGCCCTGACCGTCCTCCGGGAGAAAAAATGAGGAGAGAAGTTCGCATTGCCGGATTTGGGGGGCAGGGGGTCGTAACCATGGGCACGATTTTGGCTGTAGCCGCGGGCATCCATGATGATTTAGAAGTGGCCCAGACCCAGAGTTACGGGCCGGAGGCCCGGGGCGGGGCTTGCCGGTCGGACGTCGTCATCAGCGATGAAGCCATCGATTACACCAAGCCAATGGCCCTGGACCTTTTTATTGCCTTATCACCTGCGGCTATTGCCCAGTACTGGCCAGATGTTCGAAAAGGAAAAACAGTGGTGATCGTGGATAAAACATTGATTCCCGAGCCCCCGGATCATTCTCCTCAGGTTTTGGCCATTGAGGCCACTCAGATCGCGGAAGAAGAATTCAAAAATCGGATAGTAGCCAACATGATCATGCTGGGAGCCATGGCGACCTATACGGGATGGATCAGTTTAAGAGCTCTGGAAAATGCTCTTGAAGGACGCGTACCCCCCCAAAGCTTAGAGATCAGCAGAAAGGCATTAAGGCGGGGGGCCGAAGTTGTTCAACCCTCTCTCCCTGCTGAATCCTCCTAAACCCCTCAATCGTTTCGTTTGGTAATAATAAAATTATTTTATTCTGGCCAAAATTTGCTTGACAAGAAATTGTGGCTATAATATTTTAGAAAAAAAGTCAACCTGGGTGACTTTTCCCCGAGAAACTCCCCCGGATCCCTTCGACGATCGAAATATTTATTAAGGAAAGGGAGAGTTGTCATGAACGTAGATTTAGAAGTCCGAAAATTAAAGCTTGGGGAGAAGGTTAAAGACCTTCGACTGCAGAAACGTTACACCCTGCGCCAAGTAGCCGGCAATACCGGCCTTTCCATTGCCCTCTTATCGCAAATCGAGAATAACGCCGTTTCCCCTCCCGTCGCCACTCTTCTCCGAATTGCCAGAGCCTTGGATGTGAACATTGGCTA
>JAOUFX010000744.1 GCA_029857975.1 Deltaproteobacteria bacterium
CGAACATGCCGGCCATCATGATCTTGATGTCGACTCCCTTCATTAAATACTTGCCCTTCCCCCGATGGGTGGGCATGATGGTGTCGTCTTTCCGGAGGCTATAGCAAGTCCCCACATCCACAGCTTCCTGGCCGACATTAGGATGGTGAAACCCCACCAGCTTCCCCAATTTTAGAAGGTCAAAAGTTTTTTCTTCGAAAACCCGGTCCAGCACCATCCAGCGGTACATCGCTAGCAAATCCTTTTTCGATATTTCCATCATAACCTCCCGTCAAGATCAGCTGGAACTCAATAATTGAACGAAAAAATATGAATTCCGCAATCCGCAATTTTAGTAGTACATCCCTAATCCGCCGTTGATGTCCAGAACCAAGCCGGTGATGTATGACGCCGCATCGGATAGCAAAAACAGGATTCCTTCGGCCACGTCATCAGGTTTTCCCAAACGCTTCAGAGGAATGGCTTTCTGAACTGCTCATTCACTTCTGGCGGCACGTCCCATATCATAGGGGTGTCGATCCGACCTGGGGCAACGGCGTTCACGCGAATGCCATAATCGGCCACCTCCCGGGCTAAAATTTTAGTCAAGCCGACCACTCCGGCTTTGGAAATCACGTAATGGCATCCGGTAACCGCCGAACCCGCTTTGGCCGCTAAGGAAGAGACATTGACGATTGCGCCCCCTTTGCTGGCCATGATTTTGGGTACGGCAAAATGGCAGCAGAGGAAGACCCCCCGGATATTGACGGCCATTACCTGGTCCCATTCGGAGATGGACATTTCCCATAGGTTGGCTTTCTGGCCCTGATGTTTGGGGGAAATTCCGGCATTATTGATCAAGAGATCGATTCCTCCAAAATGGGCAACGGTTTTGTTGATCAACCCTTCGACTTCAATTTCGTAGGCAACGTTGGCCTGCACGCCGAGAAAGGGCAGGCCTTCCTTCTTCATTCCGGCATCCATCTTCTCCAAACCTTCAAGATTTATATCGGCCACCACGACCCTTGCCCCTTCTTTGGCCAGGGCGCTGGCTGTAGCGGCTCCAATCCCCGAGGCTCCCCCGGTAACAATGGCTACTTTATCTTTAAAGCGCATGGTTGATCTCCCCCCTCTGCACTATTTCCCCAAAATGTTTTGCCGATTCACGTGACGGGCAGGATTTGAAAAAAGATAGCTAAACCAAAAATTTTCCTGGTGCCTGTTCAACAGCTGGAGTCTTTTTTTCAATTTTTCTTCGATGAGATACCCTTCGTGCCCGATCAATCCCGAAAGAATATAATATTTTTTGGAATAAAAAGCTTCTTGGTTGGTGATATCGTCTATAATCTGGAAGTGCATATTGGCAATGAGTAAGTCGGCTTCGAGGTATAAAAAATCCCGCACATCCCCCATCCACAAGTGCAAGTTCCTCTCCAAACCGTTCAAACGTATGTTTTTTTGGGCCGTAGCGGTGGAAAGGTTGTTGTAGTCGATACAGTAGGCTTTTTGGGCACCCATCTTTAAACAGGCGATGGAAAGAATACCTGTCCCTGTCCCCAGATCGAGTACTTTTGTCGGGATGAATTCCTGGAAAAGTTGATCGATCAGGGCCAAACATCCCTTGGTGGTGGCATGATAGCCGGAACCGAAGGCCATGCTTGGATCTATACAGATATGGATTCCTTCTTTCGCTGAAGGGATTTTCCACGGAGGATGAACGGTTATTTTCCCCACGTGGAGCAAGTCCAGGGATTGCCCGGATTCCCAGTCTTCATGGCGGATGACCAATTCCGAGCGGTAAGGAAGGGCAAGTCTCTGGAATAAAGTTTTTTTCTCTTTTTTAAAGAAAAGGAAAGAATAATTAGCTTCCTTCCAAAAGCCAATGTAATCTTCATCGGCCAAATAAGGAATCTGAGATTTTATATTTCCTTCCAATTCGTAAATATACACCCAATCGTACATGAGGTATTATTACCATTTTTTCCAGGAATTGTAAATTTTTCAGGTGAACCGCCTGCGTGGTTCCAGCATCAAAATAATAAGGCGTCAAGCGAACCGAAGGGGGGTATATAGATAATTTTGGCGATCTCTTTCCAGGGTTGGAGTGAATTCTTCGATTCCATAAGGAAGATTAAATAGGGATATGGGAAGGGGAAGCGGAAAAGGGGAAAAAGCGATGAAAATACCGATTTTAATTGCTGCCTTGGCTTTGATAATTAGCGGGTGCCAAAAGTCTGATTTGGCGCGGGAGGGCAAAAAAGGTATGGATGATGGGGTATCGACAATTCGCAAGGCTACTTTTGCCGGTGGCTGTTTTTGGTGTGTGGAAGCGGATTTTGAAAAGCATCCCGGCGTTGTGAAGGTGCTATCCGGATATACCGGCGGGCTAAAGGAGAATCCGTCCTACGAAGAGGTATCCTCCGGCACAACCGGCCATATCGAAGCGGTTCAGGTCTATTACGAGCCTTCCAGAATCACTTATGAAGAGTTGCTGGCAATTTTCTGGCGGCATATTGATCCAACCGATTCCGAAGGGCAGTTTGTGGACCGGGGTTCCCAGTATCGGAGCGCTATTTTTTATCACGATGAAGAGCAGAAAATTCTGGCGGAAA